>JABWAQ010000098.1 GCA_013360945.1 Candidatus Brocadia sp. | reverse complement strand
TCATGAAACTATTATACAAGAACCATTTTGAAAAAGCCAGTTTATTCCTTTTCTTTTTTACGTGTCAGTACTTGCGCTTATACTTGACGTAGCCCTGGGGTTTACTCGTCTTTTTCGTTGGCAATTTGCTTGTAACCTCGCTTTCAATTGATGCCACTCAAAAAGGCTGGGAAACCTTGTATGGCCGGTTACCTTATATTGCTATAGCTATTCTCTCTGGTTATGCCGCACCCGAATTTATGGCACGGTTAAAAAAACTTGCAGTGACCATGTTTTCCGAGACTGAAAAGAATAAATGATAATAATAAACAGTAACAGTAACAGTTCAGCCTCCTCTTTCTAAAAAAGCGGAGGATTAAGTAGTTGAATCTTTGCAGGCTGTCCGAAAATCCGGCATACAGGTTCCTTATAGTATTACTGTGTGAAATCCTTCTTTTTTTGCAAGTTTTTTTAAAACCCCCCATAATCCCCCCGTAAACGGGGGGAAACTTATCACCCTCCCTGTTTACGGGGAGGGAAGGGGTGGGGTTTGGTTGCGGCCGTGCTGCGTTATATATATTCAGCTAGAAAAAGCGAATATTTGATTTCACTATACTATGAGGAGAATAAAATGGACAATCGTGATGAGAATAATAAGGACATTGTTATTGAGAACGAGGAAAAATGGATTGACGGTTTAAATCGAGGCGATGTTTCGGTTGCCGATGAGATGTTTGACCCCAAGTGTGAATTTTACATTACTGGGAGCCAAAAATCCGTCGGCTTGAAGGAGTTCAAAGAACAGGTACAGAAAGACCTGGCTAATTTTCCCGGCAGGCACTTTGATCTCAAAGAAAAAATTATTGCTGATGACAAGCGTGTATTCCGATGGGCAGCAACGCTCAAAGAAGTGCCAATTCTAGTTGAAGGTCTCATCATAGACCAGGTGGAGAATAACAAAGTGGTCAAGAGGTGGGAACAGTGGGATCAGCCGGCCCTCGATGTTTTTAAAGGACTGGCCATGTACAAAGAGTATATGGGTAAAGAAAATGAGAAAAAACTCGCCGGTCTCCGTGAGTTTACCATTAACCACTTGTATGCGAATGTATGGAGTCGGATAGAACATTTATCTATACCAGAACGCAGTATGATTACCCTGTCACTGCTTGCAGCACAAGGAAGAAATGAAGAGCTTAAAAGCCATCTCAAAGGTGCGCTCAATAGCGGAATTACTTCCGATAAGATACTGGAAATCATGATTCATGTGGCCCACTATGCCGGATGGCCAGCAGGTAATAACGGGGAACGTGTAGCAAAAGAGGTTTTTAAAGAAATAAAGCCGGAAAACAAAAAACGTACTTTCTTGTTTTGTATGCTGGTAAAAGACGGACAAGTTGAAGATTTTGATAAATGGTTAGGGGCGCACGTTCAAGTTACAAGAGAAAAAGACGAAGGATGTTTTGCCTTTGAAAAACACCAGTTTGTCGGGAATGACCGCATATTTATACTGTATGAAAAATGGCAGAATCAATCATGCCTCGACAAGCATCTTGACCGTATGAAAAATGAAGGGCTTACTGCTGAAATGCTCAAACTTCTTGACGACACACGGACATTTGATATTAGCGGTTGGTAAAATGAGAAAAGGATTACATAGAGCGTAAGTGTTTTCTCATAAGCGAGCGTAAGGGTGTACATCCCACGCACCAATCCATGTGGAGTATAAAGAGTAGAGCGGGGAGGGTCATCTTAAAAATAGGAATTTCTATTTTGGATACGGATATACAAGAAGTTGATGGATAGTAGTATAGATTCTAGGAACTGAATAATATTAATTTACAATTTCAGTTTATTGATTATAGAGAAAAGTAGTAAATAAATGACAAAATATTTGCTTTTAATGCGACACGGTTCGCATGAATCTTCAAAAGCTACCTCCTCAGAACAATACAAGCAACGCAAACTCTCAGACAAAGGTGAGAAGCATACAAGAGAAGTATCCGGAGCGCTAGCTGAAGTTCTGCAGGCATTCGGTGGTCAGGATGATATAAAAATTTCAATCGGAGCTGTATGGCGTGCAGGGACGGATGAAGTTGTTGCAACCTTAGATGTTGTAAAAAACGTGCTTTGGGAGCGATTGCAGTGTAATATAGAACCGATAGAAAAGCACGTAAAAGAGCTCGATCCATCCGTATTCAACCCATATATAAATACAGAAAGTCATATTGCATTCGTGAAAAGTCTTGCTGATATCTTCAGCAAGATGAAGACAAATAATGCTGTTTTTATAATAGGTCATCAACCATTCCTTGGCTGGGTTACCCATGAAGTGGTTGGAAAGGCAATTCCTATTGATCGCTCCGGGTTATTATGTATTGCTCTAAAAAATGTCCATACAAATAAACGTTTGCGGGGATATTTACAATGGGTATTATCACCATCTGATGAAAATACGGAAATGGAAATTAAAGAAAAAATCAAGTCCAAGATGGAGATGTCAAAATTTTTAAGCGTTTTTATCAGTACGGGACTTGTTTTTTTATTAGGATCAATTCTTGATAAGGACAAAGTGGAGTATCCAGGAAGTTATATTTTGGCTCTTTATGCTTCTACAGGCCTATTGTTTATGTCAATCGGCCTATACCTTGCCTCGATGTATGCCTATGACAGGTTGTTAATGCCCACCCGGTTCTGGGCTGATGTTCCACCACTCAAAAAGCATGGAAAACGTCCTGCGTGGCTTGTGTGGCGTCCACCAAGTTCATCGCTGTGGGTGCTATACCAAAACATGATGCGCATCTGGCGCTACCTTTTTACGCCTGCTACCTATATAGCACTCCTGGGAATATTATTCCTGGCAATTGCGGTTTTTCGGCCAAGTCAACCGGTGTCAATTATTGGGACTGTTCTCGCTGTTCTCACGGGGCTTATTCTTTTCTGGTTCTACTACAGGCATTTTGGGCCAAAAATAGGATCAGAAGATTGAGCAGGAGACAAAAGAGGTAAACGCTGTTGTTTCTGATGGAGGGTTAAATGGATGCAACACAAATTATAGACGTGTGGTTCAAATTTTTCGGGATCATCGGGATATTTATT
The DNA here is from genome assembly GCA_013360945.1 of Candidatus Brocadia sp. Lineage (GTDB taxonomy): Bacteria > Planctomycetota > Brocadiia > Brocadiales > Brocadiaceae > Brocadia. The sequence goes on along the minus strand of JABWAQ010000098.1, from coordinate 7,164 downwards.
GCTATTCAACAGCTTTATGAGACAAGGAAGCGAAGGATGGTGGATATGTATTGGAAGATATCAGATATTTACTTATCCAAGGAAATGCAAGAATCGAGACAAGTATTAGCTAGAAAAGCGCATGCATTTCCAAAGATGTACGACCATGTAGAGTATCTTTGGGTAAAGTATAATAGATGGAAATAAGTGTTACGGCCAGTGGTTCATTGCAGGAGCGTGTGCGTGTGCGTGTGGAAAAAGTGAAATGTCAAAAGTGAGAAGTGAAAAAGTGTGCGATGGAGGAGGAGATGAGGGAAGACAGAAGACGGAAGACAAGAATGTTCATTTTTTAACTGCTTCTTTCGTGACCTGGTTTCCTTGTGGAGTAACAGGTAGAAGATTGAAATGGAAGAGATACTATATTTGTCTTTTGTTATCGCCTCGATCTCTTTTGCCGTAACAGAGACGAAGATATTCAAGCCGATGCGGGAATGGGTGAAGGGAAAGAACGCCTTTCTGGGAGAACTCATTTCCTGCGGATATTGCTTTGGCTATTGGGTAGCGTTTGCATTGGTAGCGATTTATCAGCCAAGACTCTATGCATTGTGGTGGTTGCCGGACTATTTTTTTACAGCCATAGTAATTGCCTGGCTTGCCGCCTTTCAATGAGTGTTGATGTGCTGACTAATGGGGAAAACGGGAAAGTAATTTTGTCTTATACTATGGTAAAAGACAAAAATAAGTTTTCATAACTGTCTTGGATTCACTTTAGCAATTGGAAAATAATGAATATGAATTTAAGGAGGTAACTATCGTTCTGTCGTTTTCTGTGGTTGAGATTTATAATTTTACAAAAAAATCAATCCGGAGCAGTTTTTTGAGATAAAGGAGATTGAGATGACAGAGTCATTATACACGCATGCAGGTGGAATTGTCGTACGATTTGAAGATAAGCGCCCTCAGTATCTTCTCGTGAGGTCAAGTACGGATCCGTCCCGATGGATCTTCCCAAAAGGTCATATTGAACCGGGAGAATCGCCAAAAATGGCGGCGTTGAGAGAGGTCCGTGAGGAGGCCGGTATAGAGGCCGATATCATATCTACCCTTTGCGAGAGCAACTTCACCAAGGAAACGGAACGGGTTCGTGTCCTCTACTTTGTCATGCGTTATCGTGAATCCAGCCACGCACTTGAGGATCGTGAGGTCAAGTGGTGCAGCTACGAGGAGGCTATCTCAGCGATTTCATTCGATGACGCGCGGGAAGTTCTTAGAAAGGCAAACACGTTTTTCCATAGTCCCCGTAAGGAGGATTTATGAAGACCACGGAGATCTTTGTCGAACAGGTACTGATTGGTTTGCTGGTTTTAGCAACGGGCTTTCTTCCGTATATACCTATGGAGAAAATAAAGGAGTTAAAAGAATTTAACTCTCTCATTGAGGGGGCTGTAATTATAGCAATAGCTTACCTTGTAGGCATTGTCCTTGACCGTTTTGCAGATACACTTCTCGAACGACTGGAACAATATCATCGGCTTAGATATGCACTTGATTTGATTGAAGAAGGTAAGCAGCATTCCTCAGATGATCCTTACCCGGAAGACCGTCTTCAGATTAAAATCCTGAAAGATAGTAAAGAAACCAACGAAAGGATGCAGTATCTTCGCTCAAGAATGCGTCTTACCAGGGCGCTCGCCATTTTTACACCCGCCCTTACAATTTCGGGACTGCTCTCATTATGGCAATATAAGGATAATATTCCACCAGGTTATATCATCTATTTTTTGGGCGGGGCTGCACTGATTTATATACTTTGCTTCATCTGTATACTCGTATTATCCTGTAAGCGCTACAAACTACCTAAGACCTATCGGATTGATATCCAGAAAGTCAAAGAGTTTTATAAGAATAATCCCAACAAGCGGGTGATATCCCCTATATATATAGTCAATGAAAAGGAACCCAGGAAATTCTCTTGGTGCCGGGAGCCGACTACCATTGCCGCCGGGTTACTCTTTCTTATGATGATCTCCATAGCTGTATATTACCGCGAGGAACATGCATTACTGGTTTTACTAACAGGGTTGGGTATCAGCAGCCTTGCAGCATGGTCTTGGTGGAGGATTAGCGCCACGTTTATGAAGTTTTTGATGGATTGTGATAAAAATAATGAGGGTGTGAAAGATGCTAAAACCACTGATGTGAAGCATGAGAATAAAGACACATTAATTGGCATATCTAAAGTGAATGCTAAAGGAGTATTTTATGACGATTAGACAGGCTTTCCGCTGTACTATATTATTTGCGATTGTCGTTTTTGGTGTGCGCTGTTCGGCCTTTTCCGAAATAAAAACCGGGAAAGACAAGACGGAACATGAGGTGAAATTCAAAATTCTTCAGATCAATGACGTCTATAAGATCGAGGGGTTGGAACGGGGGACGATTGGTGGAATTGCGCGGGTGCGTACCCTCAGAAAAGAGCTTGAGAGAGAGGGACAGCCCGTGCTCGTGCTTCTCGCGGGGGACTTTCTTTTTCCATCGGTTATGAGCAAATACTTCCATGCAAGGCCTATGGTTGATATGCTGAACCTCCTGGACGGCGATCCGTCCGGCTTCGATCCGCATCTTATCGTTACCTTTGGCAATCATGAATTTGAGGACAGTGATCCGGGGATCATTCTCGGCAGAATTGCCCAGTCCGATTTCCGCTGGGTTGCCAGCAACATCCGTTATTGCTCCGCAAAGGCAGATGCCGGCTTGCCATTCTCACACCGGCTTTACAATGTTCATGATACGATCCTCCTTGATGTCGGTGGCGCGCCTGTGGGGATCTTTGGCTTAACGATTGATTCACAACAACAGGATTACGTTACCTACGACTATGAACTTCCGGTACGATATGACGCGGTAAAAAAAGCGATTGACACGCTGAAAGGTCAAGGCGCCCGCATGATTATTGCATTGACACACCAGGACATGGAAGAGGACGAAAATCTCGCCTCTTTCTTTCCCGAGATCGACATTATTGTTGGAGGACATGATCACTCTTACCTCAAAGAACAGATTGGTCATACCTGGATTACAAAGGCAGATGCAGATGCCAGGAGCGCTATCGTTTATGATGTGCGCATACCTCTTGACGCGCCTGTTGGAACAATTCCACAGAAGGTCGATCTTGATTCGAAAAAGCCGGATGAAGAAGTTAAAAAAGAGGTTGATAAACGAGTGGATAAGCTTTTAGAAGTTATTAAAGAGCAGAATACCTGTGACCCCCAAAAACCAATCGGCCATACAAAGTACAAACTTGAAGGGGTGGAGACGGCGGTTCGTAAACGGGAGACAGCCCTGGGCAATTTTCTCACGGATGTTATTCGTGATAAAATGGAGACTGATATTGCCTTTATTAACGGCGGGGGTATCCGTATCAATGATGATATTCCTGCAAATGGTACCGTCACGGTATATGATATGGAAGGTATATTTTACTACAATAATGAGCTCGTTGCCTTTGAACTTACCGGTAAAGAGCTCCTGGATATTTTAAACATCTCGGTGCAAAATGTAGACAAAGGCGATGGGCGTTTTCTCCAGGTATCCGGTATAAAATTCAGATACCATAATGGGGGCACACAAGAAAAACCCGTATATAAAGTTAACCAGGAGGATGTCACTATCAAGCGCTGGGGCGAATCAATCTATACCCCTCTCACCCTTGATAAAACGTCGTATACTGTTGGTTCTGTCAACTATCTCTGGGAGAAGGGATTTAAAGACGGCTACACCATTTTCTCGCAGGGTGATAAGGATAATAAGGGGACAAGCCCCAAACGTATATATTTGGACAAGTCCATCAGTTTTCGTAAGGCAACCGAGGAGGCAATAGCAAAAAAAGATGGGAAAATGATTACCACGGATATAGAGGGACGAATCACCCCTCCATGATTGGTAGAGCATCACCACGAAAATGCCCCTTACTGCAACGTTTTCCCACAAGGAGCGAGGAGACGTTTATCAAAAGTGAATATTTGATTTCGCTATACTTGGCCATTTATATACTATAAGGAGAATACAATGGACAATGTAGTCGGGTACGAGGCAAAATGGATTGACGGATTAAATCGAGGCGATGTTTCGGTTGCAGACGAAGTATTTTCTCCTGATTGTAAAATTTACATCAACGGTAGCCAAAAACCCGTCAATTTGGCTGAGTTTATAAAACAGGTGAAGAAATATCTGGCCAATTTCCCCGGCAGGCAATTTACCATCGAGGACCAAATTATTGCAGACGACAAGTTTGTATTTCGATGGGTGGCAAATAGCGTTTCTTCCTCAGGAAAGAACGTTCGAAGTGAAGGTCTCATCATCGACCGAGTGACAAATAGCAAAGTAGCCGAGCGATGGGAACAGTGGGATCAACCGGATGACGAACTGAGAAACCTGGATAGACTGGCTCATGCCTGCATCATCTATCTTCTCGCCGTCGGTGTAGCGGCGATTCGCGCGGTAGTTGATTGTCAGGCCATTTCTGGGAGCAATTGTCGCGCCAGTCTTTATTTAGGGTCTGAGCTACTTTGCCGAGAATCCAGACAAGTTCCTGAATACTGATCAAACTCTTGGCTTCACTGCTTTTATGGGGGGCTTACTTGCAAAGTCAGTTCTGGACCTCATTAAGAATTTATTCAAAAACGTGTTCAGGGCATAATGTACCTTCATTCAATGCTACCAGCCATTGGTTAGCAGGTTAACTTGTTTTCTCAGCAGAGGGATAACATGACGGGTGTGAACGACATAGACATTTTAATGGAGTTCTTAAAGATGCCTCCGGGAAGTTCGGATGCGGTATTTGCTAAATTTGCCAAAATCCCTGAAGCAAAACGCCTCCACAGTGGAAGTGGAAGTGAACAGTTTCTTTTTATAGAGGGTAAACGAATCAATCGAGTTTTGCTTGTCGCGCATGCTGACACATGGTGGGATGCTCGTTATATACAGAATAATTCGGGTCGTAATGAAATCAAACCACAGGAGATTTATCAAGAGAATGGAAAAATCAAAAATAAAAAAGGCGGTCTTGGAGCTGACGACAGGGCCGGTTGTGCAATAATATGGCTGCTTAAGGATTTGGGGCATTCCATACTTATCACTGATGGTGAAGAGTGTGGACAGAAAGGCAGCCGTTGGTTGATTGATAAAAACCCTGATATTAAAAATATAATTAACGACAAGCATCAATTTGTCATTGAACTGGACAGAAAGAACGCTAAAGATTTCAAATGCTATTCAGTTGGAACTGATGAATTTAAGAAATACGTTAGTGATAAAACTGGCTATTCAAAATCAGACAGTAAAGGTCGCACAGATATTTGTATACTTTGTGATAAAATTTGCGGTGTTAATCTTAGTATTGGGTATTATAGCGAGCATACAAAAGATGAATATCTTATGGTAGATGAATGGATAAACACGCTCAATAAGTGCCGCGAATGGCTTTCAGAAGAGGAATTACCTCTCTTTCGTCTGAATAAAAACAACGCCTAATAGCCACATAATTTTGCACAAACAATTCCGCTTTGCTCAATTGTCACTCTCTTATATGCGAAGCGTTATGCGTTGCTTGCGGCTGCGCCTGCCCGGATTACAAGCCGATATTTCAGGCAGGTTGAACGACGCTGCCTCAGCGGCACGTCTGTATGGAGGTGATCAATGTGTGGCTTTGAGAATCTTAAGGATGTACTGAATGTTGTCGTCGTTCCACTAACAGTTTTCTTGTTAGGTGCTTTGTTGCCTTGGTGGCTTGAGGGAAGGAAGCGCACCAGATTTCTTTCGTTAATTAAGCGGGAACTGGAGGAAATGGAACCCAATCCCCTTAAGAAAATTGTGTCTTGATTATTGAAGGAGCGCTAAGGGATATCCATTAGAAGGCTTTTTTCAAGCGAAAACATCTCGCCAAAGATATTCATCCTGATGTCGCTGCGAATGAAGCGTACGAAATAGCAACAGCAGCAAAAGTAGCAAGTGATTAAAAAGAAACGAAGACTATTAAAATGGAAATATGAGGTAACGCATATAACGGATAAATAAGAAATTACCCCGATCTGTTGATGTTTACAGGAAGGCGTTGCAAAGATATATGATTTCAGTTCGTTTATTACAACCTACTTAAACAACCACTTTTCTAAATACTCATCTTGTCTGGTTATTTGAATCCCCTGCATCTGCTTCAATTGGTAAAGTATATATTCAAAACTCTCCAAATTCTTTCTTGCTTGTTCCACGGTAAACGGGTTTCCCTGGCAATCTACATACAAATGCCAGGGGTGGATTGAAAATATAAAAAGCCCGCCTTTGGCCACATCTCTTGCAGTCAAAACGGCATCAATATAGTCGTCAGAAACCCTTCGGCCCTCGAAAATAGCCCACAAGTAAGAAGACATCCTCTTACCCCTTTTATCATGAAAAGAGGGCAACGCCAATTCCAAAAGATTTGAATCAAACACTTCCAAAGGAAACGGATTTCCTCTCCATTCAGTGCCCACGGCTACCGTCTTAGAGGAATCGTACTGAAACCCTATCTGCTCTAAAACCTTTACGACAGCCCGATTGATCCTTGTATAAGGCGCCCGGAATCCCTTGATGTCTCTTTCAAAAATGTTTTCCAGGATATCCTTCGCCTTCGTTATGGCTTCCTCAATGGCTTCTTCTTCCATAGGCAAGCCCGATACCTTCCCCAAAAAATCCTCGTGTTTCAATGAATGACAAGCCACTTCATGCCTTCCGGATAATTCGGGCAAATCCATCCCATCTGCAATGAGCATCCGGGCAGTTCTTGCTTCGTAGAATACGGTGGCGTCTATGTCATATATGTCTAATAACTCCAGGATTCCTTGTAGCCCTCTTTTGCATGCCTTTACGCTTATCTCACCATATTCTATGGGAGAAGAAAGGGCATCATGCCGGCCTTGTACGGCACAATTGGCATCAGGATCGACATCCAGAGAGATTGCAACGGATAAAAGTTCCTCAATCTTTGTCATCTTTTTATTGACCACGGAACCACAGATTTCGCAGATTACACAGATTTTCGATTAGTAAATCCTAACCCGAACAAGTCGGAAAAGATAAACAAAACCCATAAGTGTTCATTGTCGATTTAACAATTTAAACGTTTCTGATGATACGGTATAATTTTTT
>JABWAQ010000195.1 GCA_013360945.1 Candidatus Brocadia sp. | reverse complement strand
GGTTTGAACCTATTAGTGAATTACCACACTTCAGATGATGATCCAAAAATGAAAGAGGTGCGCCAAGGGTAAAGGAATCGAGCCATAAGGATAGTTTTGCAAGCTCAACAGCCATCTCATTCAGATCTACGCCGTAGATACACCGTTTCATCACGGTTCGTTTAATAAGATTTACCTCCGTAAGTTTGCTTTCATCTATGCTTACCCCTTGCCGCTTTATCCCGTCAAGTATCTCATGTTTCAACTTCTCTATCTTTCTTATCACTGGATTTTCAGGAAAATTGGCAAGAAAGGCAATGATCTTGTCTGTTATGAAATCGACGGTATGAACAAGGAAATGACCACTGCCCATAGCTGGGTCGAGTACCTTGAGATCAAATACCGTCTCAAAGAGGACGTCTTCCAGCTTAACAATCTCGTCAATATGCGATCCTTGTGGTTCTCCCGGATGATCCCAATACTTCCAGCCCTTTGGTTTTTTCAACTGTTTCCGTTGTTTTTCATAAAGTATTTCTAACTCAGAAAGAATCTCCTGTTCCTTTTGAAATCGTGTCTCCAATACGGGACCTACGGTATTCTTTACAATATATTCGACAATATAATGGGGTGTATAATAAGAGCCTGTGGCCTTACGCTCATGCTTTGAGTTTTCAATGTAAATCTCGCCCTTTCCCTTCCTTCTCTGTATCCTGGTATTTGCATCAATCTCTGATTCCTTTTTCCAAAGTAGTTTGCTACCTTCTTTGATCTCAACCATAGGCTCATCTGCAATCCGGATATGGAATTCAAGGAGCCCTTCATAGATATTACCCAGATGGCGGACGTCTAAGGATGAGTAATCAATGAAGGATTTTTGACCTGGTGTATATTCACCCTGCTGGTCTATGGTAAGAAGTGCAATTGCCTCGGCAAGAAAAGGGTCGGATATTTTATTCGTTGCTAAAAAACTTTCAGGTGGAGTTTCAAAAAGGCCGCCATTATAGATAGGGATATTCAAGGCTTTATCGCCTCTATCTATGATCCTGCAAAGGGACTCAAGGCGTGACCAGTAATCATAGGTTTGATGACTCATACCCTCAGAGATAGTTATTTCAAGCTCGTTGACAATATCTTCCTTTAATCTCTTCAGACTCTTTTTGTAATAACGATCCTGGTCGTTTACCGGTAAGAGTGCCCTTGATTCTGCATACAACAAGAATAAGAGCCGATAAAGGAGGGTGAGACACCCGTTGAATATCTCTTTTAAATCTTCCTCAGTCTCTTTTTTGATATTTTGTTCATTGTGGCGATACTCGATAAATCCTTTCGCTAAACCCTCAAAGATCTTATCAAATATAAGGTTTTTGAGGTTTTCGCTGACCCTTGCAGCATAATCCTCGCTGCCTTTCATATGCTGATCGAGCCATGTTTTACCTGTTATTGGGTCGGGAATGAAGGCATCTTTTGAGAAGAAGAGGTAAAAGTATTTGAAGGCATCGGGATTATTGCTGTTAATAATCGCCTCTAAATCCACTTCATAATAATTCCCGGAACGTGAAGTGGCACGATAGGAAAAGAGGCGCCATACCTTTCCATTGGTTAATATTGCCCATTGAATGCGACCATTGGAGGCATAATAGGATATCTTTGGGATCGGTATCGTTTAAGCTTCTTCCCCAGTATTTTGCTTCCAGAATGGTGAGGGGATAAGAGTAGAAGTATTTGGGATTATCCTTTTCCTTGCGGGCTTCTTTATGGAAATCCTTGTCTTTAAAGAGTGCGTAGTCAGGTCTTCTCTTTCTTGTACCTCTCTGGGTGGTTGGCTGGACATCCCATTCATAACCAAGTGATAAGAGTACCGGTCTGATAAATTTATCTTCAAGATTTGCCTCTTCTCCCGGACCAAGTTTTAATGATTGGATAGACTTATAAGCATGCTTTATAGTCTCAAATACCGTTTCATTTTCTATATTCCATAAAGAGGTTGATTGCAGACGATATTCAAGGTAGTTGTTTGAGAAGAGTTTTTGGTTTTTCAAAAAGAACAGCTTTTCCTGTTCAGGCACTATTTGGAATCCTCTGGAAAAACCGAAGAGTTTAAGATTTTATTTTATGTTTATTATTTTTAAATTGGCACGGAGTATAAAATATTTAAAGAATTATTTCAATGCTATTTTCAATTGAGATCGATCAAACCCTTTTTCTAAGCGTAACGTTTTTTATGGGATGAAGAGGGATGAAATAAATTGGATTAAGATGAGTTATACAAAAGTTTGAATTTACTAAATGAGTTAAACAGTTTCCTTAACGCTATCGTACGTTATTTTCATTATAGTTTAAATATTTGTTTTTAACCAATCCTGAATGTGTAAACCTTCTATCCTTTCAAAATGGTTTGTGTCATTTGTTGCTAGAATACAGTTATTAGCAATGGCTATACTAGCAATTAAAATATCAAAATCCTGATAATTGTACCTTTGGTTCTTAAACTAGTACACTGTCAACTTAATTTATCATAAGAGACTCTCTCGTATGTGTCATTGCGAGGGGTATTTTCCCGAAGCAATCTCTTTTGAAATATCCAGGGGATTGCTTCGGACAATACCCTCGCAATGACAC
>JABWAQ010000020.1 GCA_013360945.1 Candidatus Brocadia sp. | reverse complement strand
CGCTGAGCCAGGAAAATCAAGGGGTCATGTAAAAAGGTCGGCACTACAGACCGACCTGTCCGGATGCGTAAACCTTGGGTGGCGGTTGTTCTGGAAGCGCCAATCCCAATTGTGCCAAAAGGAGAGCAACATCCTTTTCCGGCCGGGTATAACGGCTCATGACAATATGACGGCCATCCGTGGTCGGTAAATGAACGTCTATCATTTGAATGTTCGACAGTTTTTCCAAAATCGTTTCAGACGTCAGCCCACTGGCTCTCCCACGCACAAGATTTCGTAATGTTGTATGGAGACAAAAAGCCAAAAAGGGAGACAAAAATATGGGCGTCAATTCTCCGTTCCGATTGGTGCCATATGGGGCGGGCGGTGCCTTGCCCTACATAAAAATTGCATGGATGGAAATATACAAACATGCCTGATTACCGGAGGGTAGGCAAATTCTGCGTGCTATAATTAACGAGGTACGGCAACAATGTTCATTCACGATTTGTGGGTGGGGGCTGCTGCCGGGACATATCCATTGTATCTGGACTCTTCCCGAATGCCTCATTATATCAAACATTCTACAGCGGCTATTGCGACCTTTATCGCATTTTCTTCCCCTGCCTTAAGGTTCTCTTGTGTTATCTTTCCTGTGCTTCCCCTGTTAACCACCCCTGTTATGCATCCTCCTCTGAGTCCCATTGAAGCGGTGAGGGTTAAGACGGTTGATGATTCCATCTCGTAGTTCAGCACATGGAGCTTCTGCCATTCTTTTGTAGCTCCCTGAAACCTTTTCAGTACATATTTCGTGAATGAATCATATCGCTCCTCGCCAGGATAAAACGTGTCGGAAGATGCAGTTATCCCCACATGGTATCTTACCATGGTTTTTTTAGCCCCATCTATGAGGGCATTAAGAATCTCATAATGAGCGACTGCGGGATATTCGATGGGTGCATAATGGGTGGATGCCCCATCAAGGCGTACAGAGCCAGACGTGATAATGGCATCACCGGTATTGATATACTCCTGAATGGCCCCTGTCGTCCCCACCCGAATGAATGTGTCTATCCCCAGTTGTGCCAGTTCGTCAATGGCTATCGATGCAGAGGGACCACCGATACCCGTTGAAGTAATAAGGACTTGTTTTCCTTTTATCTCAGCCAGATACGTGCAGAACTCCCTTTTCCAGGCTAACTTTTTATTACCCGTTCCGTAAATTCCTGAAATCGCTTCGGCAATTACCTGAGATCTGAAAGGATCGCCCGGCAGCAACGCAATCTTTGCGCCATGTATCTTTTCGTTATCAAGGTCTAAGTGATATACAGAGTTCATACCATATTTATATGATGATTGTGGTGTGCTGTCAACTATTTTGAATAAATTTTATTCTCAATAACAAATAAAGATGAATTTTACATTGATAACAGGGTGGCACGGACAAACTCTGTTTGTCCGTGTCGAACTTGCAAGACATTGTTTACGAATTGTCCATTTTGAAATTTAGACAGACAATACAAGTCTGATCATTGCAAGCACAAAGCATTAAGCAGTATTATAAAAACACGGACAAGCAATAGCTTGTCCGTGCCACCCGTCAGATTATGGTGACTATGTATCAAGTTTATGAATCACAAATTGTGAGCCTCTTGAGTATATCATAAACAACCTGGCATTATACCTGTGTCCTACTCGGCTTAATCAACTCGTGAGAGATTTAATAAAGCACATCGATAAAGCAAATCTCTTTGACTTTTTTATAAATAACTTTATAATTATTCCTTCATGATAAATTATTTGCCAATATTAATATTGCTTATCGTTGCCGGAGGCTTTGCTGTTACCAATATAGGGATTTCGGCGATTCTGGGGAGGAGGAAGCCCACCCCTGAGAAGCTCTCCCCGTATGAGTGTGGTATTGATCCTGTGGGTTCCGCGCGGGAGCGTTTCTCGGTAAAGTTTTATCTCATCGCTATGCTTTTTGTTATCTTTGATATTGAAGTCGTTTTTCTTTACCCATGGGCAGTAGCATTTAAATCACTCAAACTCTTCGGGTTTATTGAAATGCTCATCTTTATTGGTATACTGCTTGTCTGCTATCTTTATTTGTGGAAGAGAGGGGGTTTGGAGTGGGACTAGAAAGTCAGCTGGGCGATAACATCCTGACCACTACCCTAACTACTATGGTTAACTGGGCGCGCAAGTCTTCGCTCTGGCCCATGCCATTTGGATTGGCCTGTTGTGCCATAGAAATGATGGCCGTGGTTGCTCCCCGTTATGACCTTGCGCGATTCGGCGCAGAGGTCTTTCGATTTTCACCGAGACAGTCAGACCTGATGATTGTAGCGGGCACACTTACCTACAAGATGGCATCCGTGGCAAGAAAAATCTATGATCAGATGCCGGAGCCGAAATGGGTAATTGCTATGGGTGCCTGTGCGATCTCAGGGGGTGTATACAATACGTATAGCGTTGTACAAGGCTTGGATCAGGTGATGCCTGTGGACGTATATCTCCCAGGATGCCCGCCCAGACCAGAGGCATTGATACATGCTATTATGGAAATACAGAAAAAGATTGAAAAGGAATCGTTGTGAACGACATGGATAATGAATCTATCGCCACGTTAATAAAAACGAGTTTTCCGCAGGCAATAGCAGGCTCCAGTATATTTCGTAATGAATTAACCCTCATGGTAAAAAAGGAACATGTCAGGGATATTGCCCAATTCCTTAAAGAAAACAAGGAACTCGATTTTGATTTTTTATCAGATCTCTGTGGTGTTGACCGGGTTGAAACAGACGATGTTTTCGAGGTGGTATACCATCTCTATTCTATACAGAAAAACCATCGTGTACGCCTCAAGGTGCCTATTCCATCAGATGAACCGCACATATCAACGGTAACGGATGTCTGGAAGACGGCCGATTGGCATGAAAGAGAGACATACGACATGTTTGGTATTAAGTTTGACGGCCATCCCGACCTGAGAAAAATTCTCACGCCGGAAGATTTTGAAGGACATCCTTTACGAAAAGACTATCCTTTAGATGGAAGACAACCCGCCACACTCCGAGATACCTATCGAAAGGGTGAGGCGTGACAGAGACTGCAACAACGACCCACCTGATGACCATCAATATGGGCCCCCAACATCCCAGCACACATGGCGTCCTGAGGCTGCTGCTGGAACTGGATGGTGAGATGATCATAAAGGCCGTACCGCATGTTGGATTCCTCCACAGGGGCGTGGAAAAACTTGCCGAATACAAGACATACCATCAGTGTATTCCCCTCACAGACCGGCTGGATTATGTCGCACCTTTCTCAAACAACCTGGCGTATGCCATTGCAGTTGAGAAGTTGCTTGGCATCGAAGTGCCAGAAAGGGCGCAACATGTCCGCGTACTGCTCTGTGAACTTACCAGAATTGCCTCTCATTTGCTGTGGCTGGCAACACACGCACTGGATATCGGCGCTATGACCGTGTTCTTTTATTGTTTCCGGGAACGCGAGACGATCTATGATATTTTTGAAATGGTCTCAGGGGCAAGAATGCATCTTTCATATGTTCGTGTGGGCGGCGTGTCACGGGATTTGCCCGGCGGATTCTTAGAAAAGACCCGCTCATTCGTCGCTGAATTTCCCTCGCGGATCAATGAATATGAAACGCTTTTAACGAACAATCCTATCTGGAAAAAACGCACCGTCGGCGTTGGCGTCATTTCCGCTGAAGATGCCATTGATTACGGGCTGAGCGGTCCGAGCCTCAGAGGTTCCGGAGTCAATTGGGATATCAGAAAGTCGGAACCCTATTCCAGTTATGAAAAATATCATTTTACCATTCCATTGGGTAAGAATGGAGACGTGTACGACCGGTATTATGTGCGTATCGAAGAGATGCGCCAGAGCAATCGCATCGTTCATCAGGCGCTGAATCTCCTTCCCAAAGGAGATTTCCTGGCTCAAATACCAAATGTCGCCTTACCGCCAAAAGAGGACGTGGAAACAAAGATGGAATCCCTGATCAATCATTTTAAATTGATTATGGACGGTATCCGTCCACCAAAGGGGGAGGTCTATGCGAGTATCGAGGCGCCCAAGGGTGAATTGGGTTTTTATCTTGTAAGTGATGGTTCAAGCCATCCCTATCGGTTAAAAATACGGCCACCTTCTTTTGTCAATCTTGAGGCATTGCCAAAAATGGTAGAAGGCAGGCTACTTCCAGACGTTGTCGCTACCATTGGAAGCCTGGACATTGTCTTAGGAGAAATTGATCGCTGAGATTTCAAACTCTTTCAATTGAGATATAAGATATGATAAAGGCAACAAACGAACAGATCGCACAGCAGGAAATATTCGATTTTTCAAAGGTAGAAAAGGTACTGGAGAAATATAAAAATGCACGAGGGGCAGTAATCCCAATTTTGCAGATGACACAAGCTGAATACGGTTACCTGCCCGAACCGGTTATTGCTCTTATTTCAGAAAAATTGCATATTGGCGTTAGTGAAATAACAGGGGTTGCTACCTTTTACGCTCAGTTTCATTTAAAACCGCGCGGACAGCATATCATTAAGATGTGTTGCGGAACCGCATGTCATGTAAAAGGAGCAAAAAAAGTCTTGGACAAACTGAGTGAAACATTAGAAGTCACCGCGGGTATGACAACTAAAGATAATGCGTTCACGTTAGAAGAAGTTGCCTGTCTGGGCGCATGTTCACTGGCTCCAGTTATGATGGTGGATGAAGACCTCCATGGAAAACTAGCGCCCGACACAGTCGCTTCGGTTATAAAAGAAATAAAAGAATCTGGAATTCGTAAATAATTTTATGAATAGTAACGAAATTATAATGCAACAGCAAAGCCCTGATCCTCAAAAACCACAGATACTTATCGGCATGGGCTCCTGTGGTTTGGGGGCGGGCGCAAAGAATGTTTTGAAAAGCGTTGAACATGAGCTTAAAAGACAAAGGATCGATGCTGATATAGTACATACCGCTTGCATTGGTATGTGCGCATATGAAGTGCTCGTGGATGTAATCTTCCCGGGGCGCACGCGTGTTACTTATGGTAATGTAAAAACAACAATGGTTCCGCAAATATTAGAAGAACACGTGGGAAAAGGAGATGTGGTAAAAAAATTAGCCATGTCCCAAATGTTTCTGGATAATAAAAAAGTCGCCCCTTATGAGGGATTGCCTTTTTTTGACGAACTGGAAATGAATAAAAACCAAAAAAAATATATCCTCAGAAATTGTGGCTATATTGATCCAGACAGCATTGATGAATATATTGCCAGGGGTGGATACACCGCCCTTGAAAGAGTTATTAAGTCTATGACTCCTAAGGCTGTGATTGACGAAATAAGCAAATCAGGCCTCAGAGGCCGTGGTGGTGGTGGTTTTCCAACTGGCGAAAAGTGGGCGTCCTGCGCCAAATATTCCGCGGAGGAAAAGTTTGTGGTTTGCAATGCCGATGAAGGCGACCCTGGTGCCTTTATGGACAGGGGGCTTCTGGAAGGGGATCCCCACGCTGTTCTGGAAGGCATGATCATAGCGGGATACGCCATTAATGCCACAAGTGGTTATATCTATGTTCGCGCTGAATATCCTTTGGCGGTTAAAAGGCTAAAACATACTATTGAAGAGGCTAAAAAGTATGGCTTTCTGGGAGAAAATATACTGAAAAGCAAATACCGTCTGGAAATGTACGTAAAAGAAGGGGCGGGAGCCTTTGTCTGTGGCGAATCGACTTCATTGCAAAATTCCATTGAAGGCAAACGGGGTATGCCCCGCACAAGGCCACCGCAGTCTGTAGAGGCCGGGCTATGGGACAAGCCCACATGCCTGAACAATGTAGAGACATTCGCTAACGTACCATTCATTATCAATAGAGGTGCAGATTGGTATGCCAGGATTGGCACGGAAAAAAGCAAGGGGACAAAAATCTTTTCCATAACCGGAAAGATAAAAAATGCTGGTCTTATTGAGGTCCCTATGGGCACTACGATCAGGCAAATTGTCTTCGATATGGGCGGTGGAATTCCAAAGAGGAAAAAATTTAAGGCAGTACAAATTGGAGGGCCATCCGGTGGATGCGTTCCTGAATCCCTGCAGGATTTACCAATAGATTATGAGTCACTCATCGGGGCAGGCGCAATGATGGGTTCTGGAAGTTTCGTAGTTGTTGATAATACTACCTGTATGGTAGAGATGGCCCGATTTTTTATGAATTTTTGCGCCAATGAATCATGCGGAAAATGTCCACCCTGCCGGATTGGCACTACACTTATGCTGGACATCCTTACCCGTATAACCATGGGACAGGGGGAGGAGAAAGATCTGGAAGTGCTGGAACAGATGAGCGATGAAATGAAGGTGATGTCCCTTTGCGGACTTGGGCAATCTGCGCCAAATCCTGTAAAGTCTACTATCCGGCATTTTCGGGATGAATACATTGCGCACATACGCGACAAAACCTGCCCAACCGCCACATGTGTTGCCCTTTATAAGTATGAAGTGACTCCGGAAAAATGCACCAAATGTCAGGCGTGTATTCGCAACTGTCCGGTTAAGGCAATCAGCGGGAGTACAACAGAGGTCGCTTTTATCAATAAAGAAAAATGCATTAAGTGTAATCTCTGTTATGAAAAATGTAATTTTATGGCAATAAAATGAATATCATACATCTTGTTATCGATGATAAACCAATCGTTGCCCCCGAAGGCACGAACATATTCCAGGCAGCCCTGGACAATGATATTTATGTCCCTGGCCTCTGCTACCACCCTAAGCTCTCGCAATTTGGGGGTTGCAGGCTCTGTTTTGTGGAGGTCACAGAACGGAAAAGAACCGGACATCGGTTTGCCTGTGCCCATCCTGTGTCTGAAGGAATGATTGTAAAAGTAAATACGCCGAAAGTAATCCGGTATCGGAGGTCCGTTATGGAATATTTGCTGGCCCATCATGAACTCTCCTGTCCTACCTGTGATAAATCCGGCGAATGCGGATTGCAAAACATTACCCACGAACTAAATCTGGGCCCGGGCCGATTTAGGGCCGTACGAATGCACTACCCCATGGTTCGGGATAACCCGGTTTTAGAATTAAACCGGAACCGGTGTATCTTGTGTGGCCGGTGCGTAAGCGCATGCAAAGAGATTGAAGGGGTCGGCGCCATCGATTTTCAAAACCGCGGCTTTAAAACGGTCATCGGCACTGCCTTTGACAGACCGCTGGAATGCAGTTTCTGCGGCGGTTGTGTCGCGGTATGTCCAACGGGCGCCTGGCAAGACAGAACTCTGGGATTCAGGGGAAGACCGTGGGAATTCAAAAGTACGCCAACAATTTGTCCTTACTGTTCCGTTGGTTGCACAATCGTTATAAATACGAAAGCGGAAAGTGTAAGGCGTGTCACGTCAAACGACCGTTTAGGGATAAACGAAGGCAACCTCTGTGTTAAAGGCAGGTTTGGCCATGAATTTATCCATTCTCCTGAACGCATAAAAACGCCATTGATCAGAAAGAACGGCGAATTGTGTCCGGTCTCGTGGAAAGACGCCCTTGATTTTGTATCAAAGAGATTCCAGCAAATTATAAACGATCAGGGCGGAACATCAATTGGTGGCATCGGTTCTGAAAAATGTACCAATGAGGACAACTATCTCTTCCAAAAATTCTGCAGGTCTGTACTGGGAACGAACCACATTGACAACCTGTCCAATTTAAAATCGCCTTATCTGAATAGACTGATTTATAAAGCTGTTGTGAATGGGATTGCGTCAACATCACTGAAAGAAATTGAGAACGCAAATACCTTATTCTTCTTTGGGGCCGACATGACAGAGGCCCATCCTGTAGCCGGAAGCATGGCCAGAAAGGTTATTAGGCTGAATGATGCAAATCTCATTATCGCAAACACGAGAAACATTCAATTCAATAGCGCTGCCAAAAATGAGATCCGGTTGCATTATACTTTGGGAAGCCAGGCCGTATTAATTAACGCATTAATTAAAGTCATTATCGATGAGAACCTGGTTGACTTAAAAAAGGTAGACATATCGACAAACAACTTTCATGAGTTGCGATCCTCGCTGGATAAGTTCAGTTTAAAAGAGGCTTCTCAATTAACCGGTATCTCCGATGAAACCATCAGAAGAGTGTCAACATTAGTAACAAAGCCGGGGAATTGTTGTATTGTTTGTGGCAAGGACGTTGAAGAAGATCCGCTGGGAGAGATAACAATAAAGGCTTTAATGAATCTTTGCGCACTTATCAACGCCGCTCATGATGAAAAAACCAGTCCTGGTAAAGCTTCGGTTTTGTTTTCGAGATACCACAATAACTCCCAGGGCGTAAATGATATGGGAGTTGCCCCTGGATTCTTTCCAGGACACCTTGATATCAATGATACATCCAACAGGGAAAAGGTGGAAAAACTATGGGGGAAAAAATTGGCGGATGATGTTTCTCAAAAAGACACGGTGAATATTATCGATCTGGCACTCAATGGCAAACTAAAAGCGCTTTACGTTATGGGAGAAAACCCTGTCATAACCTACCCTTATGGTAAGGAAGTCCGGGAGGCATTTAAAAGGATCGATTTTATCGTCGTTCAGGATGCATTTCTAACGGAAACAGCACAATTGGCAGAAGTTGTCCTTCCCAATGTTACCTTTGTCGAAAAGGAAGGAACTTTTACCAATATGGGGATGACCGTGCAACGGCTAAACAAGGCTATTCAACCCGTGGGAGAAGCCAGGCCGGACTGGCAAATTATTTGTGAGCTGGCTGAAAAGATGGGGCATCCCTATGTATATGCCTCTACAAAAGAGATATTAAGTGAAATAGGAAGCATAGCCCCCATTTATGCCGGCGTTAATTACGATCGTTTGAAGAGGAAAGAATTTCAATGGGTATCTTTTGCTTATGATAGGAATAAACCGGCGAAATATACATTTGAAATAATTCAACCTGAATCTTTAAATATTATACGGAGAAAGGATTTTCCCTTTATATTGCTAACAGGCGCCAGCTTGAATCATCAGGGTACTTTTTCCCGGCATTCAAAGGCGCTTACCTCAGTTGCTCCGGAATGTTTCGTGGAAATTAACAGAAAAGATGCGCAGGAAATGAATGTTAAGAACGGGGACATGGTTACGGTTGAATCCATGCAAAACAAGATAAGCCTCAAGGCAAAGGTTACCGACAAAATACCCGAAGGTATAGTTTTTGTTCCCGAAGATTACGAATGGGTGCCCATTAATCTCTTACGTAACAGAATATATACCCCTGTCAAAATTTACAAAGAAACAGAGTAAATGTATGGCAAAAAAAGGACAAACATATTTTTGTGAGATCTGCAGGCAAAAAGTCGTGGTTGACAAAGAAGGCTTTGGAGTGTTGGTATGCTGTGGTCAGGAGATGCGCCTGGTAGGCGTCAAGGGAATGATGGCCACCTGGACAACCGTTCATCATAAGCCCGAAGGTGGAGTAAAATTTGTTTGCAATATATGTGGACAGGAAATAGACGTTATCGTTGAAACGACAGGTATATTGGAATGTTGCGGCCAGAGAATGCAACGTAAAGAGGCGAACGTCAGCTAAATGAACAAAGAATTACTTGTATACCTTATTATTGCCTGCGCTAAGATATTGCTTGTGTTTGGCGTGATACAGATTATGGTCATTTCCATGATCTGGCTCGAAAGAAAGATCATGGCGCACATGCAGGTACGCCTTGGACCAATGCGGGTTGGACCACATGGATTGTTGCAGCCTATTGCAGATGGTATAAAGCTCCTGTTCAAGGAAGATATCATCCCGGAGAAGGCAAGTAAGCTGCTTTTTATACTGGCTCCCGCTATGGCCATGATTCCCGCCCTGATGACCTTTGCCGTCATCCCCTTTGGGGACAAGGTAAAGATATTTGGTTATAACGTAGACCTGGTAATTACTGATATCAATATCGGGTTTCTTTATATCTTTGCCGTATCTTCCTTGGGTGTTTACGGCATTGTTATGGCTGGCTGGGCATCGAATAACAAATACTCATTATTGGGTGGAATACGATCTTCAGCTCAGATGATCAGCTATGAACTGACCCTTGGATTATCACTCATAGGAGTGGTCATGTTAACGGAATCATTAAGCCTGGTGGATGTAGTAAATGCCCAGTCGAAATTGTGGAACATTGTATTGCAGCCTATTGGATTTTTTATTTACGCCACAAGCGCCATAGCCGAGGTTAACCGCTGTCCGTTTGATCTCCCGGAGGCAGAATCAGAACTGGTGGCAGGATACCATACCGAATACAGCAGCATGAAATTCGCCATGTTTTTCATGGCCGAATATGCCAACATGATTACGGTATCTGCAATTGCCGTGACCTTTTTCCTGGGTGGATGGCACGGACCATTTTTACCACCGGTAGTATGGTTCATGGTAAAATTGTCAGCCTGTTTGTTTTTCTTTATCTGGATACGATCAACTTTCCCAAGGCTCAGATACGATCAGTTAATGCATTTTGGCTGGAAATTCCTGTTGCCACTGTCGTTGTTCAATATATTGGTTACAGGGCTCATTATGGTTATTAAAGGATAATATGATCTTACCATTAATAAAAGGTTTAGCTCTTACGCTCAGGCGATTTCTCAACCCGAATACGTGTGTTACCGTTCAGTATCCCGATGAACGGCTGAAATTTTCTCCAAGATTTCGCGGCCTGCCTGAATTACAGATAGGAAAAGATGGCAGGGAAAAGTGTGTTGCATGCGGGCTGTGTGCAAAGGTCTGCCCTTCGGGTTGCATTACCGTTGAAGGGGCAGAAGATGAGACGCACAGGAGATACCCCAAAATTTACAAACTGGATGCCTTCCGCTGTATCTTCTGCGGATTTTGTGAAGAGGCGTGTCCGGTACGGGCGATAATTCTGAGAGATACCTTTGAACTGTCAACATATGAAAATAAAGAGATTTTTGATAAGGAACAATTATTGGATCTCACGAGGAAGAGAAATTTACCGCGGTAGTCATTGACCAAAAAACTTTGTGCCGGTTCAGGCTTGTAGCCTGAACCGAAACGTTTTGGTTCAATTCGGAGTTTCCCCTTAGAAAAGGGGGTGAAGGTGGTTGTGAAAAGCTTGCGAAAAAAGAAAGATTTTACACGGTAATACCATATGGAAGCATACTTGTTCTATATTATGGCTGCAGCCGCCGTAGCGAGCGGGGTTTATCTTATCTTCGAGAGAAACCCTGTCTTTAGCGCACTCTATCTTATTCAAACGATGGTCTGCATTGCAGTACTCTATATATTGCTGGAAGCACAGTTTATTGCTGCCGTTCAGATCATTGTATACGCCGGAGCTATCATGGTGCTTTTCCTCTTCGTAATCATGTTGTTAAACGTGGATATAAAGGAGGAGACAAAGAATGCATTGCCCTTTCAAAGAATACCTGCCATTCTTATGGGGATCGCATTGTTTACCGTCATTTGCATAGTTCTTAAGTCGAAACTCCTGCAAGGGAAACACGGCGAATACACAACGGCCTACGTTAATAGCATTGGAAATACAAAACTGATCGGCAATTTATTATTCACAGATTATCTGCTGCCATTCGAAATAACTTCTATTCTCCTGTTCGTAGCAGCTATTGGGGCCATTATGCTGGCAAAGAGGAAACTATAAATGATTACTATTACCCATTATCTGGTACTGAGTGCGATCCTGTTTACGCTTGGTGTTGTTGGTGTCTTGATACGAAGGAATGCCATCATCATCTTTATGTGCATCGAACTTATGCTCAACGCCGTTAATCTGTCGTTTGTGGCATTTGCTCATTATCTTAATTCCATGCACGGACAGTTGTTTGTGTTTTTCACCATGACAGTTGCCGCCGCTGAAGCCGCTGTCGGCCTGGCAATTATCGTAGCCGTATTCAGGAATAAAGAAACCGTAAACATTGACGATATGAATATCATGAAATGGTAGGAACTGAATGATCGACCTTGTCGCATTGATCTTGTTATTCCCAATAATTGGAACGGCCATTAACGGTCTCATCGGAAAAAGATTGCAAAAGGAAACCGTGGGATACATTGCCTGCGGGGCAATTGGTTTATCCTTCCTTGTTTCATTACTGGTATTTTGTGGACTCCTTTTACTTCCAGCCGATCAACGTTTGTTTGAAAAACAACTTTTTAGTTGGATTGAATCAGGCTCATTCAAATCGGCTGCCGGACTTCAGGTAGACCCCTTATCTACGCTCATGATCCTCGTCGTCACCGGGGTCGGATTTCTTATTCATATCTATTCGATTGGCTATATGCATCACGATAAAGGCTACCACCGGTATTTTTGTTACCTGAACCTGTTTACCTTTTCCATGTTATTACTGGTATTAAGCAATAATTTCCTCCTCATGTTTATCGGATGGGAGGCGGTGGGATTATGTTCTTATTTGCTTATTGGTTTTTGGTTTGAAAAAAAATCGGCCTCAGATGCCGCCAAAAAGGCATTTGTGGTCAATCGGGTAGGTGACTTTGGCTTTGTTTTGAGTGTTATGCTCATCTTCCTGACCTTTCATAGTGTCGATTTTACGGAGGTATTCAGCGCCGCTTCTCATGGAAATTTTGAGGTGGGCAGTTTTACGGTAACGATCATTACCCTGCTCCTGTTTATGGGTGCAACGGGCAAATCAGCCCAGATACCCCTGTATACCTGGTTACCAGATGCCATGGAGGGTCCCACACCTGTCAGCGCACTCATCCATGCAGCAACCATGGTAACGGCAGGCGTCTATATGATCGCCCGATGCAATGTCCTGTATATGTTGTCCCCATTCACCATGACCGTAGTGGCCAGTATCGGCGCAGTTACAGCGCTCTTTGCGGCATCTATAGGGCTGGTACAAAACGATATTAAACGTGTGTTGGCCTATTCTACGATCAGTCAGCTTGGATACATGTTTCTATCCTGCGGTGTGGGTGCATTCACGGGTGGTATCTTTCATCTCATGACCCATGCGTTTTTCAAGGCATTGTTATTCCTGGGCGCAGGCAGCGTCATTCATGCACTATCTGGTGAGCAGGATATGAGGAAGATGGGGGGGCTGAGACATCATATTCCCACCACGTACCAGACCTTTCTGGTCGGTACGATAGCTATTGCAGGTATTCCTCCTTTTGCAGGTTTCTTTAGCAAAGATGAAATTTTATTAGAATCACTTGTTCGCGGGAATTTTGTATATTGGGCGATTGGAGCTTTTGCGGCCTTGTTAACAGCCTTTTATATGTTCCGTTTGTTATTCCTGACATTTCATGGCGAATCCAGGGTGGAACATCACGCAATGGAGCACCTCCATGAATCTCCGAAAAATATGACGTTTCCTTTAACGGTACTGGCAGGACTTTCCTTTTTCGGAGGATTCCTTGGTATTCCTGGTGCAAGCGCCATGAATCAGTTTTTAGCGCCTGTATTCGGTGGGCATGCTCATGCTGAAATTTCCGGGGCAGAATCTGGTGGGCACCACAGTCCACTGCTTCCCTATCTCATGATGGTCGTTTCCACAGTTATCGCCCTTGCAGGTATATACCTGGCGTATCAAATGTATATTAAAAAACCAGAACTGCCCGGGAAACTGGCACAACGGTTTTATATAATCTATAAACTCCTGTTGAATAGATACTATGTCGACGAAATCTACGACATCCTCTTTGTCAATCCAACAAAAAGAATCTCGGTCCAATTATGGAAGAGTGTGGACGCCGGTGTGATAGACGGCTCTGTAAATGGTATCGCCCGGCTCGTTGGATGGTTTGGCAATACCTTGCGTTACTTACAAACAGGATATATACGTAATTACGCCTTTTATATCGTGGTCGGTTGTCTTTGTATTATCGTATTTGCAGTATTGGGCAGGTAAATAAAGAAAATATAGTTCAGGATCATGTAAATTTCTATGCCTATTCTTTCACTCATAACCTTTCTTCCAATTATCGGTGTATTCTTTATCCTTTCCATGGATTCAAGGAAGGGTGAACTGATCAGGGTTACTGCCCTGTTAGTTTCCATAGTTGTATTTTTCATTTCCCTTCCTCTCTATTTTTATTTCGATACGCACGCGCATGAGATGCAGTTTACCGAAAAACTCCAGTGGATACCTTCCTTTGGAATCCATTATTATGTGGGAATAGATGGAGTCAGTCTCTTTCTCATACTCCTGACAACATTTATTACCCCTATTTCCATTCTTGCTTCATGGCATATCACTAAAAATGTAAAAGAATACATGATTGCTATGCTGGTGCTTGAGACGGGCATGATTGGCGTGTTTATCTCGTTGGATGTATTTTTGTTTTATGTATTCTGGGAACTTATGCTGATTCCCATGTATCTTCTCATTGGTATCTGGGGCGGGCCACGGAGGATTTATGCCGCGGTAAAATTCTTCATTTACACCATGGCGGGCAGTGTGTTCATGCTCTTGGCTATCATTGCCTTATATTTTTTAAACCATAGGGCGACCGGAGAATATACCTTTAATCTCCTGGAATTTTACCGGCTCGAGTTATCCTTTGCCGTTCAATTCTGGTTGTTTCTGGCATTTGCCTTTGCATTTGCCATCAAGGTACCCATGTTTCCCTTTCACACATGGCTGCCGGATGCCCACGTAGAAGCACCGACAGCCGGAAGTGTGATCCTGGCTGGCGTCCTTTTAAAAATGGGGACATACGGCTTCGTGCGGTTCTGCCTGCCTCTATTCCCGGAGGCAAGCCATGCCTTTATCCCGGTAATTTCATGGATGGCTATTGTGGGTATCATTTATGGCGCGTTGGTCTCAATGGTGCAGGATGATCTGAAAAAACTCGTTGCCTATTCCAGTGTGAGTCATTTAGGCTTTGTCATGTTAGGAATCTTTGCTTTCAATGTTCAGGGCATCGAGGGGGGAATTATCCAGATGATCAATCACGGTCTCAGTACCGGGGCGCTCTTCCTTATCGTCGGTATGCTCTATGACAGAAGGCATACGCGCATGATTGCAGATTTTGGGGGTTTAACCAGGCAGATGCCGGTTTTTGCCACCTTCTTTATGATCGTTACCCTCTCATCCATTGGACTACCTGGGTTAAACGGTTTTGTGGGAGAGTTTCTCATTCTCGTAGGCACATTCAAAGCACGTATTCTCTATGCGTCAATCGCAACATCGGGCATTATCCTTGCGGCCGTATACATGCTCTGGATGTTTCAAAGGGTCATGTTTCATGAAATAACCCACGAGGAGAATAAGACGTTACCAGATATTAATAAACGGGAATTTGCTATCCTGATTCCCGTTGTCATAATGATCTTCTGGATAGGCATCTATCCCAATTCGTTCCTGAAAAAAATGGATACCTCGGTAAATCACCTCTTAAAACAGATGGGAGGGACGGCAAGTAGGTTATCCAGCGTCCACAATCGGGACAAGCGTGATCAATTGCAGAAAAATGTTACGCCAAAGATTGATATAGTTCCTGAGACAAAAATAGAATGGTAAAAGGTTTTCGTATATGACAGATGGCTCGATAATGACGTTTAATATATTCAGCATTTTACCAATCCTGATACTGGCAGGTTTTGGCATGATTGTACTCTTAGTGGATGTCCTGTCTTCGAGAAGGTTAGGTGAGAAGAATCTCCTTGCCTATGTATCACTCATGGGGATTGTCATTGCAGCCATTTTTGCAAGAAATCCTGCAGGAACAACATTATTCTCGTTTAATGAAACTTTTACCATAGATAATTACTCCTTATTTTTTAATTTTATCTTCCTGCTTAGCACAGGGCTTACAATCCTGGTCTCACACAGCTACATCAAACGTGAGGAGATCAATCACGGTGAATATTACGCCCTCCTCATGTTTTCAACGATAGGGATGATGCTCATGGCATCCGGTGCAGATTTGTTGAATATTTTCATTGGCCTGGAGGTCATGTCTGTCAGTATATACATTCTTACAGGGTTCAAACGCTCAAAACTCATCTCAAACGAGGCGTCTTTAAAATATTTTTTACTCGGAGCGTTTGCCACGGGCTTTTTGCTGTATGGCATATCCATTATCTACGGTTCAACGGGCACAATCAACCTCAAACAAATCGCCTATTTTATTACAAGCAAGGGCGGCATTTCAGACCCCCTGTTAGTTATGGGAATGGGGTTAATAATCATTGGACTTGGATTCAAAGTGGCTTCTGTGCCATTTCACGCCTGGGTACCTGATGTCTATGAAGGTGCACCCACGGCGATAACGGCATTTATGTCGGTAGGACCTAAAGCTGCTGGATTTGCAGCCTTTTTGCGTATTTTCACGACATCTTTCGGATCGACCCATTATGAATGGCAAAAAATTATTTATATTCTTGCCATATTGACGATGACAACAGGAAACATCGTGGCCATCGCTCAGACGAACATCAAGCGTATGCTGGCCTATTCCAGCATTGCCCATGCAGGTTATCTCCTCATTGCCCTGGTTGCAGCGAATAACATGGGTATATCGGGTACATTATTTTACATCTTAGCCTATACCTTTATGAATATCGGGGCATTTGCTATTGTTATTGTATTAAGCCATAAGGGTGATGAATTCATACAGATCAATGACTATGCCGGGTTAGGCTTTAAACATCCGCTTCTCGCCATATCGATGACACTCTTTATGCTTTCCATGGCAGGCATCCCACCGATGGCGGGTTTCGTAGGAAAATTTTATATCTTCAGTGCCGCCATTAAATCAGGTTATGTCGGGCTTGCCGTAATTGGCGTAATAAACAGCGTCATCTCCGTTTACTACTATTTGAGAATTACGGTAATTATGTATATGAAGGAATCTTCCAGAGAATTTACCCCCCTTACTCTTTCACCCTTGATCGTCGCTGCCATAGCCATATCAGTGGTTGGCACACTCCAATTAGGTATCTTCCCATCTAAAGTTATGGAAATTGCACAGCAAGCTATTCTTATAGCAAAATAAGTAAGATACCTGCAAGACGTTGATTACAAAAGCAAACCATTTTTAACGCATTGTTTCTGATCTTAATAATTTTGTCAATTTGCGCCTTTTTGTACAGTTTGTAAACGATATGTTCTCTTTTTAAACAAATATGTCATCTGCTACAATGTAAGATTTACCATTATCATTATTGCAAATACTGTTTTCAAATTAAAAAATATGTACCATATGCTAGTGCTAATATTTGCACACAATGCATTGTATTAATTTTCAAAAAAACACAATACCCATATCCATAGCATATGTAAATTCTACCAGAAGGACACCAGGCCAGTTTTACCTGCAACAAGAGCCTGTCTCGGCAATTGGCACATTTTGTGCTCCATTTTAAAATTAATTCGGTATTAAACAATGCAAAATGAACCTGTAAATACCGAATTATCTCTCCTTTTAAGTTGCCTTTTGTTGGAATGTCACCGAAATGGTGGCATTCCAAACAAGGTGACTAATAGTTTTCGCTTGCGTAAGCACCCTTAATGTCAGTAATCACACCACTTTAAGCCTGTAGTAAGGCTAACGATTATGTTCAAATTATTAATTAATTTATAGAAAGATATAAAATGAAGTCCGCGGTTGTTAGCCGAAGTGGAATTTTTCTATAATGTCTGAAATGGATAAAAAATGAACTAAATTAATTGTATGCTAAATCATCTTGAATAGTTACCGATAATATCACTTTTTAGGAGGGATTTTTTACAATGTGTCAAATAAAATTCGGGAAGGGAATATCTACTGTTCTGTTTTTATTCCTTTGTCTATGGGTGTCTCAGGATGCATACAGTTCCGGTTTTGCAATATATACGCAGGGAGCATCAGCTTTAGGCCAGGCAGATTCTGTAATTGCACATACGGACAGCCCATCATCTGTCTTTTTTAATCCGGCATTGATTAATAAACTTGAAGGCACGCAGATAGAATCGGGAACGACCGTAATTTTTCCTTCGCGTGAGTTTAAAAGCGATTTTACCGGGGAGACTGTTGAAACAACAGATGAAATGTTTTATCCATCCACATTTTATATCACCCATAAATTCAATGAGAAGATCAGTGCCGGCATGGGAATCTTTTCTCCTTTTGGCCTGGCTACAACCTGGGATGATGACTGGGAAGGAAGGTACATAGCCACTAAATCCGAGATGAGAACTTTTAATATTAATCCAGCAGTTTCATACCAAATATTACCCAATGTCGCACTTGCAGCGGGAGTGGATGTTCTTGTGCTTGATACAACACTGGAGAAGAAAATAAATATGTCTGGTTTTGGACTCACCGATGCCAACCAAAAATTTAATGGCGATGGAACCGGTATCGGTTACAACCTTGGTATTTTATATGATATAAATGAAGATATTTCATTCGGTGTTTCATACCGAAGCGAAATAAAGGTAGACATTGATGGCACCTCCGATTTTGATCTCCCTGCAGATACCCCTTCGCCAATCGGGGCGTTATTTCCGGATACCGATGGCGATACGGATATTACACTTCCACAACAAATACATGCAGGTGTCTGCTACAAAGGCTTTGATCGTTTGACATTAGAAACTGTATTGAGATGGGAGGGCTGGTCTTCTTTTGACGAATTAAAAGTAGACCTTGATCATTCAGTCGCGGGCAGTAATGAATCCATTACTGAAAAAGACTGGCAAGATACCTATTCTGTGAATTTCGGTGCCAAATATCAACTCACGGACTGGATTGCATTGCTTGGTGGCTATTTATACGGAGGAAATCCAGTGCCTGACAAGACATTTGACCCCATTGTTCCGGATGCCAATACACATCTTTTTACTGTTGGTACATCTATAAAACTAAAAAACTTTAAGATTGACCTGGCATATGGTTATCAGAAATTAGAAGGCACGAGCAAAAATAACTCTGTAGATGATAATTCTTCTGATGGTTTGCTGAATTCTGCCACCAGCGCAAATGGTAAGTATGAAACAGATTTACATTTGGTCGGTATTAGCCTGTGCTATAATTTCTGACAGCTATTATTGAAAAACTCACTTTGGGCGGTGAATATTGGATACCCTCCGTAAAATTATTCAAGAATTTAAAAATACAGAATCTGATAGCAGACAGAAAGAGGGAATCAAGGTCTGTAAAAAAAATTTAATAAACACCTTGAACTATGTTAATTTTCAGGATGGCACTATACATATAAACTTCAAACATGTAAAATATGACCATATAATATCACTTCAGGCTAAGCCGCAACTATGTACTGAAGACCGTTTGAATTGTTTCTGGGTTGAACCTACAAGTCCGGCAGAGAAACTGAATTCATATAAATATCTGGATTTTATTCTTAAAAATGGCCAGAGACTGATTCGTGTTGAAGCTGACGTTGAAGAGATAAATGAGACAGAAATCTGTTTTAAACTTCCAGAAACATGTCTTGAATTCAATTATCGAAAAGTAATAAGGAATTCCTGCGAAGGAATATGTGTTGACTTGACTCAAAACGGTGTGGTATTTTATGGCTTTCTTCTTGACTTTAGTGCCGTCTCATTCTCTGTACAAATAACGGCAGTGCCACCTCAATCATTCTGGCTAATCAACCCTGAAAGTATGGTAAATGTTGTATTGAAAAAAGATCAGGATATCTTCTACTCAGGAAAATGTAAGATAATCAGACAAACGTGTGGTCAAAAAACGCGCAACTTTGTATTAGAACCTGTAGAAAACCAGATGCGGAGATTTAAGCCAAAAGAATTCAGAAGTCCGAGACATAAATTGAACCCTGTGCCGAATATTATTTTCAAACATCCTATTATTCAGAAAATGATCACCCTTGAGGTCGAAGATATCTCAGGCTCAGGTTTTGCTGTTGAAGAATACCAGGAAAATTCCGTGCTCCTGGCGGGATTGATCATACCGGAATTATTCATAGAATTTGCAAATAATTTTACGATAAAATGCAATGCACAGGTTGTTTATAGAAATAACTATAAGGCCGATGACGATAGGACTTACATAAAATGTGGCGTTGCTTTTTTAGAGATGGACATGCAAGATCAAAGTAGGTTAGCGAATCTCCTGCATAAAGCAACGAACAAAAAATCATACGTTTGTCACAATGTGGATTTAGATACACTGTGGAAATTCTTTTTTGAGACAGGCTTTATCTACCCTGAGAAATACGCCCACATGCATGACGATAAATCAAAGTTTAGAGAAATTTATCAGAAGCTATATACCCAGAATCCAAGTATAGCCAGACATTTTATATATCAAGACAAAGGGGAAGTGCAAGGGCATCTATCAATGATCCGCTTTTATGAAAATACATGGTTAATCCATCATCATGCTGCCAGCAGATCAGGTTGTGACAGGGCTGGGTTGGTTGTTTTGAATCAGCTGGGGCGCTATGTAAATGATTTTCATAACCTGTATTCATCCCATATGAATTATACTTGCTGTTATTTCAGGCCCGACAATAAATTTCCTCAGCGTGTATTTGGGGGAGTTACTCAGTATATAGACGATCAAAAGGGCGCTTCCATTGATCCTTTTGCCTACTTTCATTATCAAAAAAATTTGAGTACAATGGATTTAACAGATCCGTGGATGCTTGCTAAATCTCAGCCTGAAGACCTCCTGGAATTAGAAGGTTTTTATGAGTGCAAATCCAGTGGCCTGATGCTTGACGCCTTAGATTTGAAGCCGGATATGATCGATAATAATGATCTCAACAAAGAATACCATAGACTTGGTTTGAAGAGGGAAAGACACTTTTTCTCACTAAAGAAAAATGATACCTTTAAAGCTTTTATCATAGTACATATATCAGATATCGGTTTAAATATGTCTGATCTAACTAATTGCATGCATATTATTGTCCTGGATCCTGAGGATCTCCCTTATAAGGCCCTCTATTCCTGCCTATTCATGTTATCAAAATATTATGAGCAAGAGGAAATTCCCGTACTGCTCTATCCGGTAAGTTATGTTAAAGACCAATCCATACCGTATGACAAAACATATAATTTGTGGGTCTTAAATTTGAGTTATCTCGATCCTTATTTCAAATACATTGAAATCTTAATCAATCGCAATAAACAGGAAGAAAATAAAGTGTTATCTCTTTCTAAGGCGCATTCATGGAAAAATCCAGGATAGGTAACAAACCTTTATATAACAGCCGGATCATTGATACTTATATAAAGCTCATTAAAAGAAATTATAGTTATATCAATATAGATGAATTATTGCATTACGCAGGGATGAAATCCTATCAGGTTTCAGATGAAGGACACTGGTTCACCCAGGAACAGATAGACCTGTTTTATGAAAGATTGGTATATTTAACAGGAAATAAGGATATCGCAAGGGAAGCAGGCAGGTTTGGAGCATCGCCTGACGCTATAGGAATAATGAGGCAGATTATCCTGAGTCATGTTGGTCCTGCCAAGGCGTATGAGACAATAGGAAAGGCAGCGCAGAGTTTTACCAGATCTGCAATCTATGAATCAAAGAAAATCGATACCAATAAAGTTGAAATTACCGTTACGCCCTTAGAGGGGATTTGTGAAAAACCATTTCAATGTAAAAACAGGATAGGGTTTTTTGAATGTGTTAGCGCCATGTTTAACTCCAGGATGCCAAAAATAGAACACCCTGAGTGTGTCTTTGAAGGTGGGAACGTTTGCCGTTATATAGTTTCCTGGAAAGAATCACAGTTTGCTTTTTGGGAAAAAATAAGAAATTATACGACCTTGTTCCTTTCTCCGGGCTGCATGTGTTCTTTTTTTGTGAACCCCCATGTTACTGTAATTGCAATTTTACCCATAACAATATTCGTTATTTTATCATTAACCTTGTACTCCAAAATCATGGAGAAAAGGGAACTCAATACTGCAATAGATAACCTCAGGGATTCCCCCGATAAGCTCTTAGAGCAGATCAATGTAAATTATAACAATGCCCTTATGATAAACGAGATAGGACTTGCACTTAGCAAACAGATGGACATTGATGATATTTTATCGAATGTTATCCAGGTGCTGGAAAAAAGACTTGATTATGATCGTGGCATGATACTTCTGGCAAATCAGGATAAAAGCAGACTGCAATTCCGTGCAGGTTTTGGTTATACCGACGAACAATTACATATTTTGAAGAATATCAGTTTTCATTTAGATAATCAAATGTCAAAAGGGATATTCGTTGTCTCCTTTCGCGAGCAGAAACCATTTATAATAAATGATATAACCGAGATAAAAGACTCCCTTACACCGCGCAGTCTCGAATTTGCAAAAACCATGGGGGCAAAATCCTTTATTTGTTGTCCTATAATCTACGAAAAGGAATCCCTGGGTATTCTTGCGGCGGATAATATAAAGACAAAAAGGCCATTAATTCAGAGTGATGCCAGTTTATTAATGGGTATCGCACCTGAGATAGGGATAAGTATTCATAATAGCATTCTTATTGAGTCAAGGGAATGTCAATTCAAATCCATAATACAGGTTTTGGCGTCCAGTATCGATGCGCGCGATGCTATGACTGCCGGGCATTCCGAGAAGGTTACAGAATATGCTTTAGGAATCTGTAATGAACTTGGTATATCAAAAGATTATTGTGAAGTCATTCGGGTTGCCGCCCTGCTGCACGATTATGGCAAGATAGGTATCGAAGATTCCATCTTGAAGAAAAAAGGCAAACTAAACCCCTATGAGCGGATAGAGATAGAAACTCATGCAGAAAAGACTAAAAAAATACTGGAACAGATACATTTTGAAGGTTTTTATAAAGAGGTGCCTGATATTGCAGGATCCCATCACGAAAAAATTGACGGGAGCGGTTATCCGAAAGGGCTTAAGGGAGAAGAGATTCCCCTGGGTGCGAGGATAATTGGCGTTGCAGATTTTTTTGATGCCATAACATCAAAACGTCATTATCGGGAACCGTTGCCGCTGGATATTGCATTTCAACTTTTAGAAGAGGAAAGCGGAACGCGCTTTGACAAAAAGATTGTTAATGCCTTTACTACATTTTACAACAAGAAATATAATTATAACTTTAGCCCTGAGCGATTGGTTTTACAGATTTGAATTAACTGATAGGTTTTTGCCCTTTGCATAAGATTACTGGCGTGTAAGTAAATCTACCCGGATCGGCAAAAAATCTGTTAAATTCTTCAGAAAATTCTTCATACCCTCCTGGATATTCTTCAAATGGATAGTGTATCTTCCTTGAGATAACTTCAATTTTTTTGATCCAGTTGAAGGCATCAACATCCTTTAATTTGCCAAATATCAAATGATGTGCAGCTACATCTACATTGATATCGTGATATCCAAGGGTATAGAGGTGAAAATAGAGCTTTCTTCCTGCATAAGGGTCAAAATTTGCTTTTTCTTCCAGATATTTTATAATAGAAAAAATAGTTCTTTCCAATCTCTGGGAAGGGGCAAAATGGTTTAAACAATTATGGTCCAAATCAATCAGGCATAGAATGCCGCCGGGTTTTACAATCCCAGATATATTTTTCACGATATCAAAACTATTGGAAAGATAATACTCCAAGAGAAAGCGAACCCAGACAAAGTCAAACATCCCCAGATCACCAAGAGGTTCACGGATGTCTTTACAGATAAAATCCAACCCCTGGGTGCCATAATGCCCTTTAGCATATTCAATTCTATTCTTTGACCCATCCACTCCGACTGCGACACCACCAGGTTGAATTAATTTATATAATACCGAAGTGGTTTTCCCTGAACCACAGCATATATCTGCAACACGCATTCCTGGTTTTATACCTGCCCAGAATGCCTGATTCTCAACAACCTTACTATCTGTTTTTGCATCTAGCCGGAGTACCTCTTCATCACTTTCCATTAAATATTCATTGCCTTGCATGATTTAATACCTTAGTTTTTTATTGAACAAGCAAAAAAGACATATCGTGTTTACACATGATGGCATTGTGCTCTGAACTTTTTATTCATTATTCCATCTCAAACTGGCCTGTCTTGTGAAGATATTTCGGCTGGCCAAGTTCCGATATTCGCAGGATATATTCGGCATCTGATATTTTGGTGTACCAGTGTCCGGTAGCGCGGGCTGTATTCGTTATGGCAACATATAAGCCGATGAGCATAACGGCATAAAGCCCGTAGTGAATCTTCCTGCGATCTCCCACGAGCTTCATATCCAACGCCCCGTTTACCGGGCATGCGTTGACACAGTCATAGCAGGCGACACATTCGTGGGTAAGGACGTGTTTCTTCTTTTCCACAAGGATGTGCATGGCACATGCCTTCGTGCATTTGCCGCAATCGATGCATCTCCCCGTATCGCGGGTAATTCTCATAGGACTTGCGTATCCTATAATACCTAAAAGGGCTCCGTATGGGCAGAAAAAACGACACCAGTAGTTTTTGTTGAACAGTGACATGATGAGAATGGCCAGAATGACAGATAATGCCATTCCGGACATGTTCATGAAAAATTTGAGCATTTTAACGTCTGCAACACGAATAAAAGGTGCCCTTGTATATAAGATATCCAGTTGTGCAATAGGTATTTTAATAATAATGACTTGGATAAAAAAGGCCAGGATTGAAAATTTCCATGCCCTTGCAAGTATGTCGTTAACGGTATCTGACCAGATTTTTCCCGGAAGCACAAATGGTAATACCATCGCCAGGATATAGGCAGGGGTCAAGTATCGAAACACGGGGGATTTGAAGGATTCCATAGTTATAATCTCTAAGATCAGCAAGGCGATGATGGGGGTAAACACAAGGCTCAAGCCCGCTGTGAACCTGGTGGGGACGTTTCGCATGATGTAAGAAACCCGTTGCGGGAGTTTTTTCAAAAACCAATCTCCGAGACGCCACTCCCATTCAGAAATAGTGCCAATAGGACAAATCCAGCCGCAAAAACCCCTCTTGAAAAATAAGGCCGTAAGGAGTAGTGTCCCAAAAATAACAAAACCTGCTGGGTGGATGGGATTGATTTCCCCCGTGCCAAAAAAATATTTCGTGCTCATAAGAGCGCTGATCGGCAGGAAGGATTCAACACCAGGCGGCCGTGGCATATAAAATCCCTTTCCGCCCGTTTCACAGTATTTGACGAAGGTATAAAATTGCCAGCCAATAACAAGCACCACAATTAAGAATGCTATTTGTACAGACCAACGCAATTTCTGGGAATTAAACCAGTTTCTCTTGTTTTTGCCTCGCTTTTTGGTTTTTAATGGTTCATCTTCGACGAAGATTTCCTGAACGGAAGTAAATGATGAATTTTGTTTTATTTCATCCAATTGGCGCACCTCCTTGATTTGTAAATTTTATATCTGATTGTGCTTTACCGTTGTCTCTAAAAAACTTGATTCAACGCAAATTAAAGTTTAGAATAGTAAAATATAACATACTATTGTTAACATCACCCACTTCAAAATGTAAATAATAATCGAAATTGACCTTTGTATGCAAGTAATTTTGGCATCGATATTTTATGCAATCAGATAACAAAACCTTTAAGGCGGGTTATGTGGCCATTGTAGGCAAACCGAACGTGGGGAAATCGACACTGATCAACGATTTTATGGGATGCAAATTATCCATCGTTACTCCAAAACCCCAGACGACCAGAAAAAAAATCATGGGTGTACTAACCAAAGAAGATTACCAGATCGTCTTTTACGATACACCAGGAATTATGGAACCAAAATACGAATTACAGAAATATATGGTGAAAACTGCTTACAATGCCATAGAAGATGCGGATGTGATATTGCTGATGACGGAACCTTTTGAGCCTCCCACCGGCATGGACAGGGAAATATTTGAAAAGTTATCACACTTCAATATACCCGTGATTTTATCCATTAATAAAATAGACCTGGTGGAAAAAGACAGTCTGATACCCATAATTTCTGCATACGACAAGCAGTTCAAATTTGCTGAGATCGTGCCGATTTCGGCCTTAAAGGAAACCAATCTTGACCTGATGCTCAATCTTATCGTGAAGTATTTACCGGCGGGAGAGCCTTTCTATCCTGAGGATTACATGACTGATTATAACGAAAGATTCCTTGCTTCTGAAATTATCCGGGAGAAGGTATTTGAGTTTTACGGGGAAGAAATTCCTTATTCCACAACAGTAGCGATTGAGGAGTTTAAGGAACGAGAGGCGGGCAAGGACTTCATCAAGGCCATTATTTACGTGGAACGTGATTCTCAGAAGGGTATCATCATCGGTAAAGATGGCAAAGCCATCAAACGGGTCGGCCTCATTGCAAGGGAAGAGATTGAAAAACAGATAGACAGAAAAGTATATCTTGAACTTCGGGTCAAGGTTATGGAGAAATGGCGGAAAGATAAAAGCAAGCTCTATAAAATGGGATATGTTTAGAAAGGGAGCATTCCCAATTTTTTGTAAGAAGCCCTTTATATTATCGCTGATTGTGGCGATAATGTTTCCATGAATTATCACGGCGGTAAAGGCGGGGTATTCCAAAAGTTAATTAATCTTATGCCTCCCCATGAGGTTTACATAGAAACCCACTTGGGTGTGGCGCAGTTATGCGGAACAAACGTGTTGCCAGGTGTATATTGGGATAGAAATTGACCCGGCGGTCATTGAAATGTGGACGAATCTGCAACCAATCGGTTTTGAATTGGCACACGATGACGCAATTCATTATCTGAGGAATTATCGTTTCGCGGGGAAAGAACTGGTTTATTGCGATCCACCGTATCTTCGGCAGACAAGGAAGAAGCGTGAACCGTTATACAGATATGACTATTTTATTTGCCGATTGTATGTCGCTATATGCCATAAAAAGCCAGCGGTAACGGCGCCACCCGTATCCACCAGCCAGTCAAGGATATCTACTGAACGATTTGGGGTAAAGAATTGATGGAACTCATCCGATGCACCATAGAGGGAAGTAATGCCGATGGCCAGGATAATTTTATATATCCACTTGCTTCCTATGGTGACGGAAGAAAGCGACCAGCAGATCATGAGGCATAAGAGACCAAACACGAAAAAATGAATGACTTTGTCACTATATGATGGAAGGGGAACAGAAGAAGTGTCCTGAGAGGATGCGTAATATATAAAAGAGGCGTAAGCTACGGTTAACAGACATTTAAAAATCCAATGCACTTTAATTTTGAGTTTCATTCTTTTCGAGTTCTTTAAAGATGCGGACCCAGTATTGTGTCTCATCGACAGAAGGCCCTTGATATTTATAAGATGGTTCATTCCCATCATGTGACGAGTTCTTTTTTTTCTTTGTTTTTGGCGTATCTGTTTTTATTACGCAAGGTTTTACATCTTCAACAGGAAGGTTCTTGAATACCTCCATCCAGTATTTTGCGTCATCTTCCGATGGGCCTTTCTGCTTGCTTTCGGGTTCTTCAGATATGTTTTTTTTATCTTTATTCAGAATTTCCAGGATTTCTTTGTACATTGCCTTTGGTTCGATAATATGACAACCGCACTTTCTGACGTGCCGTTTTATCTCATTGTCATAGGTTACGATGTAAACATCTCCTGGATTTTGACAAAGGCTTGTGATGTTCTTTATTTCAGTATCTGCACTTATGCCCGATCTTGAATAAATCACGGTAACACCTGAATAGGTTTGTTTTCTTGGTAAGGCAACCTGGGTATAATTACCGTCAAACACGACGAGCACATCGTAATGTTTTTCTGTTTTGTATTTTGAAAACAGGGATATTACATAATCACGCACGGGTTCAATCCGGTTTATCCCTACATGCCTCTCCAGGGCCGGTACGGTAAATATAAAGTTATAGCCGTCAATGATGATTAGCATACGATTCGGCCGTTATCAACAATTACTTTTCCACCAACAAGGGTGGTTATGACTTGTCCCTTTAATTTCCAACCATGAAAGGGACAGTTCCTGGCCTTTGACTCAAATTTTTCCACATCGACCTTCCATTCCTTATTTAAATCAATAATAGCAATGTCTGCCGGCATGCCCACAGCAAGACTACCTCCGGCGACGTTAAATATCCGTGCAGGATTGGTGGACATTTTCCGTACGGCCTCTTTCAATGACAGGATGCCAGGATGAACCAATTTGGTAAGAATAACGCCCAGTGCATTCTCAAGCCCTATAAAACCCGAAGCCCCTTTCTTTATATCATCGTGGGTATGCGGTGCATGATCTGTAGCAATGACATCAATTACGCCGTTGGACAAGCTTTTCTGGAGCGCCTCCCTATCTTCCCTGGAACGCAATGGGGGGTTGGTTTTCGGCAGATTTCCGCTCGTATCCCTGAAGGAATCGTCCAGGATCAAATGATGTGGTGTAACTTCACAGGAGATATGTGCAATATTTCTTTCCTTCGCTTGTTTAATTACCTCGATGGTGCTCTTTAGACTCACGTGTGAGATATGAAGCCATCCCCTGACCTGTTCCGTACATCTGATTTCTCTCAGGACAAAGTCGGTTTCATGGCAAAACGGTTTTCCGGGAAAATGAGCGACATTGGCATTTTCTCTTGCCTTATCTAAAGAAAATTGAGAATCTTCACAATGCGGACTTATGATAAGCCTGCTGAGTGAGGCAAGCTCGCAAGCCTTTTTCATTAACGTCTCATAAAATACGGGATTTCCGTCATCCGAAAGGGCACGCACTCGCTTATCCATTGCCAGTCTGCCTATATCCGTTAATTCTTCACCCAATAATCCCTTTGTAATGCATGCCTTTGTATAGATGTTCACCACACTTTTCTGGTAAACCCTTTCCATAAAGGATTCCACCATTTCTAATGAATCAATGGGTGGAATAGTATTGGGTTCACAGATCAGGGTTGTATAACCACCCATTGCCGCAGCCCGGGAGCCTGTTTCTATAGTTTCTTTATATTCCAGGCCAGGTTCGCGAAGATGGACATGACAGTCGATCAAGCCTGGAATTACATACTTCGAAGTCGCATCAATAACCCTGGTGTTGTCATTTGGCTTTATATCATTTGAAATTGTTTGGATCTTGTCGTCCTTGATAAGGACGTCTGTACGGCCATCAAGCCCTGTTGCAGGGTCAACGACGTGTCCACCTTTTATTAATACCTCAGTACTTATCATTTTTTATCCAGTCTAAAAATTATAAGAAGTCCCTTAAGGGGCACGGTTCACAAATCTTTTTAGGTTTACAAAACATCTTACCGATGTTTACTAATAAGGCGTGGTATTCGTTATATAATTTTACGTCTTTCGGAAGGTTTCCTTCAAAGAAAGACTTCATCTCGTCATACGTGCTCTCTTCAGGAATAAAACCATGCCGTGAAAAGATCCTATGGGTATAGGCATCCACAACAAATGTGGGAAAATTTCCTGCATACAA
The DNA here is from genome assembly GCA_013360945.1 of Candidatus Brocadia sp. Taxonomy (GTDB): domain Bacteria; phylum Planctomycetota; class Brocadiia; order Brocadiales; family Brocadiaceae; genus Brocadia. Next base: position 11,623 of record JABWAQ010000020.1, on the reverse strand, counting down.
CAAGATAGAATCCGCCGTTTCCGGCCCGATACCTTTTACGGAGAGCAGATCATCCCGAAGTATTGCCAAATCCTGGGCAAACATTTTAGAGAGACTGCCTTCATACCTTGAAAATAGCCAGTTGATAAATGTCTTCACGCGCCTTGCCTTGACGTTAAAGAAACCGGAGGGACGGATGAGCTGTGCCAATTCTGTTACGTTCAATTCATGAATGCCTTCCGGAGAAAGTCTCCCGGCCGCCTTAAGATTCCTGATGGCCTTTTCAACGTTAGACCAGTTGGTATTCTGTGTTAAAATGGCGCCAATGACAACCTCAAACGGCGTTTCCCCCGGCCACCATCGCTGAGGACCCAATGCATCGAACATCTTTCGGTATATCTTTAAAATCGTTTTGGCTTTATTCATCTCCTCTACCAAGTTTCGAGAGAATGCCCATTCTCAGGAGAGGCAACATGATTTCGTGGTGGCCGGTAATCGCGTACCCATACCGGGTGGGTCTTTTTAAGACATTGGTCTGCGGTCTATAATGCTGAATCATGTCCATGTTTACTGTCACGAAATTTTCGACCTTATGACCAACGTTTCTTGCAATACAGATCGCCTTCAGGAAAACCTCCGGCATAATAACGGCGGAGCCTATATTAAGCCACACACCTCCTTCAAGTTTTGAAACCACGGAGGCAAGGATTTTAAAGTCAACGTGGCTGGATTCTCCCAAATCCCTCCCCGAAACATTCGGATGCATATGTATGGTGTCGGTTCCCAGTGCAACGTGAACCGTGGTTGGTATATCAAGTCTTGCACCCCATGCCAGCAGACTCAGGTTATTGTACGTATTCTTTTCCTCGAGTATTTTCTCTCCCAATGCCCGTCCAAGTCCTTTACCTTCTTTTATTCCCTGAGAGGAGGCGGCTTGAAACGCCTCCGCCGTCTCCTTTGCCATGCCGAAACTGCCATCTTTTAGGCTTGCCGCAACATCCTCAGAGGTTGCCCCAATGAGCGAGACCTCATAATCATGGATCGCAGCGGCGCCATTCATGGCCAGTGCGGTTATTATGCGACGGTGCATAAGGTCTATAATCAATGGCGACAAACCACACTTTATGACATGCGCACCAAGGGCCATTACGACAGGGCATTTGTTCTGATATGCCAGGACTATTGCATCGATTACCTTCCGCAAATTTGCCGAAGCCAGTATCTCTGGCAGGGATTCGAAGAAGGCATGTATTCCATCCGCGGGTAAGACAGGTTTGGCAAACAGGTGGATATTTGAGAGATTCTTTCGTTCCTTTATTGAATACGTCTTAATTCTGCTGAGGTCTAACGGTTTAAAAAAATGAGTCTCATCCTCATGTTGTCTTGCCATTCCATTTTCTTCCTTGAAGGAATATCCCTACGGGGCAAGAATTGCCTCAACAGGACATACCGTTATGCAATTACCGCAATCCGTACAGGTATCGACGCTAATGATCCTCATGTCGCCCGATTCAGATATAGCACTGACAGGACATTCACTTTCACACGCGCCACAATTTATACAATCATTCGTGATTTTATGAGCCATGTATTTCTCCTTTCAATTCAGAATGGCATCGATCTTATTTTCAAAAATTTCATATCCTTTTATGATACTGATTTCCATCTTTAATGTCCACAATGGGAAATTCCACGTGTTGAAATCATTTCTTATTTTTACCTTATCTTTTTGCGTGATAATAATCGAGTCAGGCACAACACGCTGCGCCTCTGCATGTAATTCCTTCAATTCAGACGGGGTATAAACATGGTGATCGGGAAACACGCGAAAACCGGCTAATTCTGCCCCTAAACTTTCAATGCTTTTTTTGAATGACAGAGGATTGCCTATCGCACAAAACGCAAAAACTCTTTTACCATGCAAAAATTGAATATCCATCGTCTTGGCATCCTTCAACGATTCCAGGTAAAGGGGTTTATGGACCGTTTCGATTATAGGAAGGTGCCCTGCAATCTTATACAATCTATCAATAATTGAGCTCATTTTATCATAGCTGCACTGGTCTGCGTGCGTCAGCATAATCATGTCGGCACGCCTGAGTTCTTCCAGAGGTTCACGCAACATCCCCCGTGGAACTATATGTTCAAATCCAAACGGATTCAGCGCATCAATGGTTACAATATTCAAATCCCTTGCCAGACGGAGGTGCTGAAATCCGTCATCCAGTAATAAAAATTCTGCCTGAAAACGCTTGATCGCCTCGAATCCACTTTTCACCCTATCTTTATTTAAAAGATGAGGAACGTCCGGGACGTTTTCCTGAAACAAGAGATATTCATCGTTGCAGGCATTATTGATCAAAGAATTCTTTTCTTGCTTTATGGTAGCAGCGTAACCCCGGCTGAGGATAGCAACTCTTTTCCCTTTCTTTTGCAAATATCTTGCTATATATTCAACTACCGGTGTCTTGCCGGTTCCTCCCAACGTAATGTTTCCCACACTGATTACAGGGACGGGAAGGCGAACGCTTTTCAGAATGCCTTTCCTATAAAAAAAAATACGAGTTTTAACGACAAACCCGTATATTTTTGAAAGAGGATAAAATGCCTTCAGGATCTTTTTGGGGCATCTGTCCGACTGCCCCTCTTCCAGGACTTTTAAATAATATTCCTTAAAAATAGTTATAGACGATTATAAAAAAAGGAAAAGGTTTCGGAGTCATAGATATATCAGGAACACATTTTATTTCAGCGGAACAGACCAATACGCCTCGTCTAAAAATTGCTTCCATGAGCGATATCTGTCTGAACGAAGTTTCAAGCTCAAAATGGGACTGTGCTTTGGCTTGACTGGCCTCCGTATTAATTTCATTCTCGCCTCTTCAGGGACTCTCCCCCCCTTCAATTTATTACATTCCGTACAGGCGCATACGATATTTGTCCAGGTGGTTTTCCCATTATACGCCTTTGGCACAATATGATCCAGACTAAGCTCCGACGTTGGAAACCGTTTACCGCAGTATTGACATCTGTTTTCATCGCGCGCAAAGATGTTCCGCCGATTGAATTTTACATTGGATTGCGGATGTTTTTCATAGAATAAAAGACGGATAATCTTTGGGACTTCGATTTCAAAAGAGACAGTCCTGACCCAACTGGTCTCATCCTCGTCGGGTAAACCAGATTTTACCTTGTAGAGAGAGACATCCTTCCAACACTCAAAATTATAGGAATTGAATTTTCCGTCGCCAACGGAAATGACTTCTGCCGATTCCTTGCATAATAAGACAAATGCACGCCTTGCCGAAATTACATGGAGCGCCATGAAAAATTTGTTTAGTACCAATACGCTGGATTCTAATGAAGTAATTTGCTGCATACCAATACATCCTCATAGAAAGCAGTATATACGCAGAAACCTCGATTAATTAGATTATCCCGGAGACACCGAGAAGGAATACCCAGGATGGCTTTAAAATAATTTACGATATAACATGCCAAATTATACCAAATAATACCTAAGTAATTCAAGGGAATTGTACGGCGCTGAATGCCACTGCGCCGGGCTGATCCAAAGTCCCGTATCCTTTGCCCGGATTAAATGACTTTTGAATGGACGTTGTGACAAATCTCTTTGACTGAACAACGGCCGCTATAAGATCGTTGCCCTTTGCCAAATAGGTTGCTATCGCTGAGGCATAGGTGCACCCTGTGCCATGGGTATTTTTTGTCGGAACATACTCACCTTCAACATACTCAAAGGATTTTCCATCGTATACCATATCAATCACCTTTCCTTTCTTTTGCATATCCCATGATTTTCCGGCATGTCCGCCTTTTATGAGTACATGGGAAGGACCGAGTTGATGAATATATTTTGCGGCTTCTTCTGCATGGGTTGCGTTTTTTATCTTCAGACCGGTGATATATTCTGCTTCCGGAATATTTGGTGTGACGACATACGACAGGGGAAATATTTGAGAAATGAGGGTATTTACGGCATCAGGTGATAATAATCTCTTTCCATTCTTGGAGAGGATCACAGGGTCTACAACAACACGTTTGATGCCATATTCCCTGATTTTCGAACTTACCATCTCCACGATATCCTTGCATAACAACATCCCTGTCTTAACGGCATCGGCACCGATGTCTGTCATTATGGCATCTATTTGCTGACCGACAAAGGACGCCGGTACCTCAAAGATGGAATGCACACCCAGGGTATTCTGGGCAGTCAGTGCAGTAATAACGGTTGTTGCATAGCCACCCAGTGCTGTAATTGTCTTAATATCTGCCTGTATCCCTGCCCCACCCCCTGAATCAGAACCGGCAATGGCAAGGACTTTATAGAGAGACGGTACTTGCTTCTTCATTTTACTTCGTCAACCTCAAACCGTCCATCCACTTTCTTAAGGTAGCCCATGCACACATCAGGGTCGTGTTGGAAGATCAGGAGCCAGCGTTCCTCAAATGCCTGTTGTAATGCCTTCTTTTTGCTTTTCAGGGTTTCCAAAGGGAACAGGTCGTACCCGGAGATATATGGGTATTGCAGATGGGCAACGGTGGGTATCAGGTCGCCCGGGAAGAAGGCCACGCGTCCCTCGGATTCGATTTTTACGCATTGATAGTGTTGGGTGTGGCCCCCCATTTTTACAAGGGAAACACCCTTATCCACCTCTATAATTTCTTCGTCTATAAGAGAGAGCTGCTGGGCGTCACGTATAGGCAAAAAGTCCTCGGGTAGGTAACTTGCCTTTGTCCTTTCGTTAGAATTTATCGCGGCATTCATCTCTCCTTTCTGGACGAAATATCTTGCCCTGGGAAATGTGGGGACAACTTCACCTCTTTCGTTCAGGGTTGTGTTTCCACCGGCATGATCAAAGTGGAGGTGGGTATTGACGACCAGATCAATATCATTGGGCTGAAAACCGAAACGATGCAAGGAATCCGGAAGGTTGGGCTTTTTGTTAATACCATAAATCCGGCAAAATTTTTCGCCATGCTTTGTTCCAACCCCTGTGTCGATCAGGATCTTATATTTCCCGGTCATGATCAGAAGACAATGGAGAGATAATTTTATCCTGTTTTTTTCATCGGGAGGATAGGTCTTCTCCCACAAGACGCGAGGTACGATCCCAAAGACCGCCCCACCATCCAGATAGATGTAACCGTCGGTCACAGGATAAATCTCGAATTTGCCCAGATTCATTTTTGCTCTCTAAAAGTGTTGTCTTTCATGAATTTATATTTTTTATTATATCAAAGATCACAAAAGATTACTATATCCATAATCCCGAGGCAGAATTCAAGCAGAAGATCAATTGCCTGTCTTATAAATACTGAATTACCCGTATCCTTCCGTATTCCCTTTCTCCCCGTTCAACCTTCAACGCTCCTAAACGTATTGTTGCAACTTTAGAAATATCGCTCACAGGGGTGAAGAGTGTTATTTTACCGGCAAAAGGGTCTAAATCGATAATGGTGCCGAGACCCAGCGTGTTATTGTTCTCGTCGTTGAGACCCACCAGGAGGTCTTTTAATTGTTGTCTTTCAATCAGCACAATCGAAGTAACGCTAAAGTAACCTTTCAGTTTATAGAACGGCATCGATTCATCCATATGGTCAGCCACGATCAGGAGTTCATTTCCACATTTTTCCAGGTACAGATGGTTCCTGCCATGAATGCCGGCTTCTTTTGGTAATTCATCCGGATGTATCTTTTGACCGGTACCAAAAATACACGAAGGAAATACCACCTTGTGGATCGAACACTCTACGTTTTTTGCCAATTTGAAATATGCCTTGTACTTTTCGCCCCGGTATCTCTGCCTTTCGGCCTGTGAGCGGGTCGCTGTGTGTTTCGAACATGCCAGCCGTATGACCGGCCAACCCGTTTTTTCATATCCTTTCAAAAGATGTTCCATCTCGTATTCTTCCTGTAACGCCAGAATCCATTGAGGTCGGAGCATTTCTATCTTGTACAGCTTAAGGATACGGGCGACGGGTCCATCGATAAATCCCGTAGTGTCTACCAGGGTGATTTGAGCGCCTTGCTGACAGGATTTATCAACCACTATTTTTACTGCATGCAGTGTCTGCAGTAAAAAGCCTTCGGGCGCGGTATTACCTACAAAATGGAGATGAGGGGGATTCGCATAATCACTTTGGTGAGGGGGTGAGTTGAAAATCTTTAAACCTACTGTGGTTGGAGGGCCTAATGTGGATTGACCTAAATCACTATCGACATATCCAACACATATTCCGGAGTCCGTCCATCTGTGAATGAGATACTTACAGAAAGTGCTCTTGCCACTATCGGTTTTTCCAAGAACGATACATATTTTTGCGTCGTGTTTTAGTCGCTCAACAACCTGCTCCCATTCCGCCTGGATATCGATCGTGTTCATTATTCATTATCAAATTTTACGTCTTTTACCTCCAGTTCCAGTTGCTCACTATCCATCCAATTATTTATTTTTACCGTAAAGGCAAGAGAACACGCCCTTCCATTTTGCTTAATTCTGTCCATCTGTTCTCCCATACCAAAGGCAACGGCCCTGATGGCGACGTCTCCCTGTCTGACATAGAAACTCAGGTGTTGTCCTTTAGAGCCAATACGACGCGGCTGTCCGACAATCTTTAACTTCGTAGCAGCAAATAAAGGTACGGGATTTCCCTCACCATAAGGGGCAAGGCGCGCAAGCTCCGTTACCAATGCCTTAGACAACATGGAGAGTGTGACTTCCGCATCAATATTTAAGACGGGCACCAGATCCGTTTTGCACAGTCTTTGAGATGTCATGCTATTGAGCATTTCACGAAATTCATCGATATTATCCGGGTGTATCTTTAAACCGGCTGCTTGTGCATGGCCACCCACAGAAAGCAACTTGTTCTTGCAGCCTTCCAGGGCCTCCAGGATATGGAATGCAGGGATGGAACGTGCAGAGCCGTGACCTATGTCATCCGATACGGCAATCATCACGGTGGGACGGTTAAATTCTTCTACGATTTTCGAGGCAATAATTCCAATAATCCCCGGATGCCATGCCTGGTCTGCTAATACGATGGCGGCAGTTTCATCCAGGTTTAATTCGTGCATTACCTTTTTCCTGGCCGATGCCATGATATCAACCTGGATTTCCTGCCTTCTTTTATTCTCCTGTTCCAGAAAATTGGCTATTTCCATAGCCCTTTCCTTACATGTCGTGGTTAATAGTTCGACGACAATGCCCGCTTTACCTATACGCCCCGGTGCATTTAACCGGGGTCCCAAACGATAGCCCACATGAAAGGCATCAAGATTTGTGCTGGAAAGGTCTGCGGCATCGAGAAGCGCTCTTAACCCAGGGATTTCAGTATGCTGCAATGCACTCAGCCCGTATCTTGTGATAATACGGTTTTCGCCCCGGAGCGGCACCACGTCCGCAATCGTTCCCAGCGCCACGAGACCCACAGCGCTCAACAGGAAATCCTTGAACTCTAAAGACACCTTTTTCTGGGGTGAAAAATGCTGACCAATAGCCCATGCCAACTTAAAGGCGATACCAACACCTGAAAGGTCGCGAAAGACATGATGAGCTGCATGTAATTTCGGATTGACCACTGCAAAGGCATTGGGTATCTCCTGACCAGGCCGATGATGGTCGGTAATAATCAGGTCGATGCCATACGTGCGTGCGATATCCGCCTCCCGGCAGGCATTGATACCGCAATCCACGGTTAAAATGACGTTCGCCCCGCCCTCCTTCAGTTTTTTAATTGCATCTGCATTTAAACCATACCCCTCCTCCAGTCTCTCCGGGATGTAGTAACCAACCTGCGCGTCCACCAATTTCAAACATCGATACATGAGCGCTGTGGCTGATAGGCCATCAACGTCATAATCTCCGTAGATGACGATTTTTTCTCCCTTGCGTATGGCCTCACGGATACGAATGGATGCCTTTTCAATGTCGGGGAGAAGAGAGGGGTCGCCCAAAGCCCCAATTTGTGGCTGAAGGAAGCTCCTGGCAGATGCAACATCAACGATCCCGCGGCTAATGAGGACATGCGCCAGTAAGGGTGATATTTTGAGTCTGCTGGCGATCTCTGCCTGTAATGGCTTGTTAGGAGGGGAAAATACCCACCTCTTGATCATGATGTATTTTGCTTATGAGAAAGATATAAGGTTTAAGATGTTAAAATTCAAGCAACAATTTAGTTTTTAAAAAACCCTCTGCATGAATAATGTTACCTTGTAGTGGCAGGTTTCAAACCTGACCCTACTGCAGGTAATACCCGGCTTTTATGGGAAATTTTCAAAAAACTAAATTGTTACCAGGACTAGAAATTCAAATGCTCCAAACCGTGTTTCCGATTTTTGTCATTTGATATTGAATTTATTTCGGATTTCGATATTTGAATTTCGAGTTTGTTTATGCTGCGCTAAGAAACTTCATCATTCTACTTGGAATTTAAAGTCTTTCAAGGAAATTTCATTATTTTTTTTCATGCAATTCCACAACGTGCCTAAAATCCTGCAATAGAACGCAAATGAACTTTTTATTGAAAAACAGGCAGCAATGTGATACTATTCCACCAGAATTATATGTCGAAAAATATTACCGGTCTAATGCCCCTAAAGGTATTCCTCCAATTTAATTGTAAAGTAACCCTTCAAGGCTTCTCGTTTCATAATCATGTAATAAACCCATGAAAAAAAGCACCCTTTTTAGTGAATGCGCCAGGTTGCTGTCATTTGCAAGGCCTTACTGGAAATACATGGCGATGGCTATTATCAGCATGGTTATTTATACATCGGCAAATGGCATCCAGATTTCGCTAATCAAGCCCATCATAGACAAACTACTGTTAGGAGATGCACAAAAGGTAACAGCGTTGCCAAGGATCGATATAGATCAAAATATACAAACACAAAAAAATCCCTCTCCGGTTAAGCAGTTTAAAAAACAGATATTCAAGAAATTTACGTTTATAGAAAATTTACAAAAACGCGTCACACATTCATTTACAAGCATTGGCATTGTGATGGCGACCATTGCTCCGATTATTTTCCTCTCCTGTTATTTTCAACAATATTTCAGAAATCTCGTCATGTGGGCCGTTGTTGTGGATATCCGGAACAAGGTCTGCGATCATTTACTTCCTCAGCCCCTGAGTTTTTTTGAGAACAGGAAAAGCGGTGACCTCCTCTCCCGGCTGACAAATGACATTGCGGTAACGCAGTCGGGGCTCACGGTCCTTTTTGATGAAATCATGCTGCAGCCCCTGAAGCTTATTTGCGGGTTGGCCCTGGCATTTTATTTTAGCTGGAAGTTAACCTTGCTGACTTTAATTGCCTTTCCCGTCATATTCATCCCGGTGCTTGTAATGGGCAAAAAGATTAAGAAACATGGGAAGGGGAGTCTGCGGCATCTTTCTGATCTGACGGATGCCTTACGGGAGATGTTTGCGGGTATCCGGATTGTAAAGGCATTCAAGATGGAGGCCGAAGAGAGCCGTGAAATCCAGGAAATCAGCAAACGATTCCTCATGAAAAGACTGAAAATGGCCAAGGCAAAGGCAATCAATACAAGCACCAGTGAATTCGTTTATACCATAGGCCTGGCCATTTTAATTATCCTGGGGGGCTATGTGGTTATGTCCGGGAAAATCACCCCCGGGGAACTCGGAGGGTTCATTACCGCCATAGGCTTTATGGTAATCACGTCCGTCAAGAAGTTGGCCAAGAGTTATGCAAGTTTGCAGGAGTCCCTGGCTGGTGTCAATCGGGTTTTTGAACTATTCTTGATAGAACCCACCATAAAAGACCATCCTGATGCCGAGGCTCTGAAAACTATAGAAGAGGCTATTTCTTTTAAAGAGGTAAGCTTTTCCTACGATAACAGCAAAGAATTCATCCTGAAGGATATTAATCTCACCATCCACAAAGGAGAGGTTCTTGCAATCGTAGGGAAGAGCGGGGCGGGAAAATCGACTCTCATAAACCTGATTCCGCGTTTCTACGACCCTGTCAAAGGCGCCATAGAGATTGACGGACTGGATTTGCGACGGATTAAACGGGAATCCCTCCTTGCACAAATTGCCATAGTTTCCCAGCAAACCTTCCTCTTTAACCGCAGCCTTCGTGAGAACATCCTCTATGGGAGGAGGGATGCCTCGATCGGGGAGATTTATGCAGCTGCAAAGTTAGCTAATATCCACGAATTTATTATGAGCCTCCCTAAAGGTTATGATACCGTCGTAGGTGAATTGGGTGTAAAGCTATCAGGGGGGCAGCGTCAAAGGATCGCCATCGCCCGTGCCATCCTGAAAAATGCACCTATTTTACTCTTAGACGAAGCGACTTCGTCACTGGATTATGAATCTGAGAAATTGGTGCAGGAAGCGCTCAACAATCTGATCATTGGAAGGACGACAATCATCGTTGCCCATCGTCTTTCCACCATACAACACTGCGATAGAATCATTGTGATGAAACACGGACATATCGTGGAAACGGGTAGCCATGAATCCCTCATGTCAGGGGAGGGAGAATACAGACGCGTTTATCAATTACATTTTGATACACTTCAGCCATGAAAATACTTGTTATCGGCGCTCATGGGATGCTCGGCAGAGACCTTGTCGGCCAGTTATCCATCATCTTCAACTCCAAGGTTTCGTGTCCAAAAGTTATCGCAGCAACGCATGGGCATGTAGATATCACGCACGGCTCAAACACTTCTGCATTCATTGCCCGAATCAAGCCAGATGTAATTGTCAACTGTACGGCATTCACCAATGTAGACGCATGTGAAACTCACATATCCGAGGCCTTTGCTGTCAATGCAACAGGGGCGAAAAATATAGCGTTGGCTGGAAAAGAAACAGGGGCAAAAATCATCCATATCAGCACCGATTACGTATTCGACGGCACGAAAAATGAACCCTATAGTGAAACCGACCAACCTAATCCACTCTCGGTCTATGGTAAATCAAAGCTCGAAGGTGAACTGGCTATTCAGGAAATAACGAATAATTATGTTATCATCAGAACAGCCTGGCTCTATGGTCCTCATAGAAGAAATTTCGTAACAACTATGCTGGAACTGGGAAGGAAAAACTGTTCCGTGTCTGTCGTAACCGATCAGCAGGGATGTCCTACGTATACGGCCGACCTGTCGTATGCAATATGGACTATCATCTCGTCGGGTCTTCAGGGCCTGTATCACGTGACAAACGACGGAACATGCTCACGCTATGAATGGGCAAGGAAGATATTTGAATTAACCGGCGATCAGGTGGCTGTGCTTCCGGTGAAAACCTCCGATTACAAACGCGCTGCAAACGTGCCTCAAAACTCTTCTCTCAACTGTACGAAATATACCTCAGCGAGCGGGCATAAAATGAGACCATGGCAAGATGCATTGGAAGAGTATATGAAGATCCTGTAACTGTTCAGTCACAAATTGACCAAATAATGAGTAAGGCGGGAGCGAAATCCAACAACAACTTGGAGCTTAGGAATTTCAAACTTTTGCCTCCCTCTGTTCCCCTCTAACGGATGTTCACCCCATGACGAAAAACAAAAAGGCTGTAAAAGCCTTATATTTACTGGTTATTTCGGCGAACAGGAAGTTTTTTTCTCGTGACCACA
>JABWAQ010000019.1 GCA_013360945.1 Candidatus Brocadia sp. | reverse complement strand
ACCGCCAAATATTGAAGTTTATTACGGATTTTTGCATAGCAAAGATATTATGGAAGGCCGATTTTCGCTACGCGAAAATCATTTGCAGAATTTAGGTTGGATATTTTACCCATGAAAAAAAACTACTTATTTCCAATCCTTTTTCTTCCTATACTTATTCAGAGCGCTGGTTGTGTCTGTCATAACAAGGAAATCAAAACCATCAAACTTGATCTTCAACTCAAGGAAAAAACTATAGCCGGGCTTTTAGACCGTCTATCTATAAAAGATCAGGAGATTGGAAAACTTACCAGTGAACTCCAAATTGCTCAGACGACAATTGAAGACCTGAAAAACGATATAGAGAAACTCCGTGAAGTAGACGTGCAGGTGGAGGAAAAGAAGAAGGAAGTCGATAATAGCATTGAAAAAACAATTCCAGCGAGCGACCCGGCAGCAACTTTGGGAACTGAATCGGCAACCGTGGAAGCACAAAAGGGCGAATAATTTGTGGTGTGTCAAATATGCCAGGCGAAAAGATACTCGTCATAGACGATGACATAAATATCCTGGAAGTCATCCAGATGCGATTACAAGCATGGGGCTATTATGTCAGAATTGCCCGGGATGGCCGGGAGGCAAAAGAGGCATTGTCCGGCGCTTCCTTCAATCTTGCCATTATCGATTTACGACTCTCCGAAGAAGATGGGGTTGAGCTTATGGAAGAAATCATTCGATGTTTCCCAAATCTTCCCGTTATTATCCTGACAGCCCACGGGAGTATTGAAAGCGCAGTCGAAGCTATGAAAAGGGGGGCGTACAGTTATATAACCAAACCATTTCATAATGAAGACCTGGCGCTTCATATAAAAAATGCCCTGGAAAAACAGTATCTGGCCAGGGAAATCGAACATCTCAGGAGTCAGCTTGGTGAACGGCACGATTTTACGAGTATTATCGGTAAAAGCGAACGGATGAAGGAAATCATCGAACAGGTTTCAAAGATCGCCAAAACTGATTGTGCCGTGTCTATTTGTGGTGAGATCGGTACCGGGAAGGAATTCATCGCAAGGGTAATCCATTACAACAGTAATCGATCGAAATGTCCTTTTGTTGCCATAAGCTGTGGCGCTATTCCGGAAGAGTCGTTTGAGGACGAACTCTTTGGACACATACGAGGCACCCGCAAGGATACCCATGAAAAAAAAGAGGGGCTCTTCATGCAGGCGGATAGAGGTACTATTTATCTCGATGAGATCGGCAATGCGTCGCCTTCTTTGCAAATGAAGCTCTTAAATGTATTACAAGACGGGGTAATTAAGCCAATCGGCGGCACAAAGGGTGTTAAGGTCAACGCACGGATTATTGTTGCTTCAAGTGCCGATCTGCAAAAGGCAGTAAATGACGGGACGTTTCGTAAAGAATTGTTTTACAAAATCCATGTCGTGCCCATTTATATTCCGCCTTTACGTGAAAGGAGGGATGATATCCCCTTATTAGCCGCTTACTTTCTGACCGGATTTTGTAAGGCGCTCAGGAAGGATATTCTCGGATTCACGCCCGCCGCTCTCCAAAGGATGTTGATGTACGATTGGCCAGGTAATGTATGCGAGCTGCAAAATAAGATTGAACACGCCGTCATTATGACCAATAAAAATGTTATTGCCACAGAGGATATCTTTACCGATACCAATATCCTGAAGAACACCTTTAATTCCTACAAGGATGCCAAGGAAAGATTTGAACGGGAGTATATTGAAAATCTCCTGAAAATAAGCAAGGGGAACGTTTCAACCGCCTCAAAATTGGCAAAACGTTATCGGGCTGACATCTATAAATTGATTAAAAAGCACAATATAAATCCTGATAATTACAAAGATGGTTTGACTACTTTAAACACGGGCAGGGTTTGTACGTAATCATCGGAATTTTCATTTCATTCATGCATTTCTAGACCGGTAAAAGCATAAAAATTCCCGTAGGGACACGGTGCTCCGTGTCCCTGCCTGATGAAACACAGTTATTTCCCGGCATGCCAACGCTTCATGTGGTTAGCGTGCGTTTCAAGGTATGCACCGGGACCGAAGTGCTTGTCGTAGAACTCCAGTTCCACATGATGTGCCTGGAGATACATGAAAACAAAAATTGAGGGAATAGTACCGGGGAACTTCCCAAACCGGTCATATACGTACTGTGCCATCGTTGTTACGCATTCCTTGAACTCTTCACGGTAGACTTTGGCACTGTTCCGAATTTTCGGGTTGTCGCGATAGGGGCCGGGTGTCTCGGGATGGAATGGACCTCCAGGGCCGAACTTGCGCCTGACCAGTGCTTCCACGGCGTCACGCATGTCCGGGTAGTGCGGTGGACAGTAACCTTCGAGAACCCCCGGGAGTCCTGTGACGTTGGGCAGAGGCCAACGCTTGTCCGTATCATACCTGAAGCCCAGCCCGGGTACATCCGGGTCACCGCTTGCGCCAAGGATGCTTAATGGCGTAATTCCATCGAACATCCAACCCCCAAGACCCATCGCTTGAAGCATGAGCATCCCTGCGTAGCATGCTGTGGCGATCTCTACGGTGCCTTCAGTCAATGTCAGTTGTTCGACATAGGTGATCGGGTATGGGTTGTCAACATCGACGAGTGAGCGAAAACGCTCGATTCCAGGGATTGGGTTTTTGTTGATATCATCATAAATGCAGGCGCCGTTCTGTACCAGATAACAGAGCATTGCCACGTGATGCTGGGCAAGATCGGCCACGGGGATGACCAGCGTGCTGCCCGGCCGGTTTACGCACCATGGATTGTGCATTTCGATGTGCTGCGGCTTAGCTGGTATGTGCAGTCGTTTGTCCGAGAGCTTGCGGATGCGAGAGCGGTGAGCGCTCAGATATGCGTTCAGGTCCATCGTGCCCTCGCGGTCGTATTCGACCAATGAGGGTGCATCGCGTGTAGGGAAAAAATACACGCCGTTGTCGTCTGTGTAGAAAAACTCGCTGGTGTGGAACCCTGCTGCGGAAGGGAATGTCCGGCCGCCGGCGGCACACGCGTAGTTTGGAATGTGCGGCAGGTAACTGGGGTTGTGAGGGATCAGGAAGTGCCAGCCGGTATTGCCGGCGACCGACGTAAGCACCATCAACTGTTCCAACTCGCTGAGTGGCAGAGGTTCGTGCGGTGAGGTAAATGCAAATGGGCCGTCTGTAATGGAGGCGCCAAGAGAGAAACGCCGGGCTCTCCTTCCAAAAAGCGCATCGATCAGGGGAAACTGGACAGCATCCCTGAGTCCCGGAGGGAAGTCAGGAATATGGTCGAGCAGTACCTTACCTCTATGGCTCACGCGTTTGCCTAAGGAGTTCAGCCTGCAGCCTGTCAGAATTGCACCAGCACCCACTAGCAGGCTTCCCATCATCTTTCGCCTGGTCATAACGAGCCAGGGTGTGGTTCCCGGTCTTTCAGTTGTCACTTGGAATCCTCCTCTTAAAATGTATAACAGTACTCAGCGGCAGGCAATAGCCCGTCAGATGGGGGTGCTTTGTTAGGTGCTGAGTAGTTCGTGTTAAACAAGTAATGATCTCAACGCATCATTTTATTGCGGCAGAACCGGTAAATGCTTTGGCTACTTCCGGATCAAGCACGACAACGTTAGCTCCTTCGTGTGATTTCAAGACGAGCGCTGTTAATCCGTATGGTTTTGCCCCTGACAGGCATCTTTATTCAATAATTAATGACATGTTATTTTGTGACATGGCAGTTGTCAAGGGGAATTAGCAAGGTTATGCCGGGAATCGCTATGCTGGTTCAATCTTGTAGATTGAACCAGATGTTTTGCACCGTACGGTATGTTCTGAACAAGCACCATCTTGAAAAATGCCAAACGTTTTCGGTTCAATCGGGGACGATTGCTTAATATTTAAGAAGTGAACTTTTTCTACCTGCAAACTATAAATCATCAATGGTCATTTTATTATAGATTCGTTATAATAGTACGATAATTATGTGAAAAATGGAACTGATATTAACATTCAATAGTATAGGGAGATTTTGAAAATGGTCACGGTAGTGAACAGGATGAAACATCTTTGTCTCTTCGGAACGAAGGTCTTTTTTATATTAGTGCTGTCTGGCGCTTGCGCCTTGCCTGCATATACCCGGGAGAATTCGTGGAAGGAACTTAATGATAAAACCGTCTCGCTTTTACAAAAGAAGAGATATGCGGACGCCATAAAGGCGGGCGAAGAGGCGTTAAAGGTAGCGGAAAACACCTTTCCTCCCGGCAATACCTGTATTGCTGACTCCATGAACTTGCTGGGAATCCTTTACAGAACCTATGGCAGATATACCGAAGCCGAACCGCTCTTTCATCAGGCCCTCGCTATTTACAAAGAATCGCTTGGCACAGACCATCCTTCTGTTGCCAAAGTATTGTATGAGCTTGCGGAACTGTTTCTCCTTCAAGACAAGTATGCTCAGGCAGAGCCATTTTACAAACAATCTCTCGGTATATATGAGCATGTGTTTGGCTCGGACCATCCCGGTGTTGTTAACGTCCTGAACAGATTGGGAGAGCTTTATCAAGACCAGAAGAAATATGCGGAAGCGATACCTTTTTATAAAAGGGCACTGGCCATTGAAGAAAAAGCGTCCGGCGCTGGCCATCCCGACCTCGCCTCTGCAATGAACAATCTGGCAACGCTTTATTACTACCAGGGTGAAAACACTGCGGCCGATTCCCTTTATAAACAGGCGCTTGAAATATACGAAAAAGAATATGGCAAAGACCACCCGATCATTGCAACCGTATTGGAGAAAATGGCTGATTTTTATGAGGGTACCGGAAAGAAAAACGAAGCGAAACAATTAACAGAAAGGGTAAAAAAGATTTATTCAAATTATCAGAAATAAAATACGATACGGTTATTTATTCGCAGGAGATGCCGCCTTTGGTGGTTCAATACCATATAGCGCATAGGCGTCCAATCGCATAACGCAGCAGAGCCGCAACCAACAAAGCTCAACCACGGAGAACCTGGCGCGGCCTTTGGCCGCAACCAAAACATGAATTTTGGTCTGTTATAAGGTATAGTATTATTCTCGTAAATAGTAATCATACAATTTAGAGGACACTACTATGAAGAAGTTAATGGAATTATATCGAGACAGGGTCATAGGTGTAATAAGCGGTCTGGACAGAGTTCGTTTTCGAGGGACATTACGGTGGTTGGCCAGTGAGCGGGGGCTGAGCACATACATGAGTTATGCGAAAATTTTGCTGAAGGATTTTTCCGATTGGGTCAATGGTCTTACGGCACAGGTGCGGGAGAGTTGTGAATCGCGTGCAAAAGATTTGGGTATTGAGGTGAGATATTTGGCAAGCAGCGGTGTTGATAAGGATAAGTTGGCTCGCCAGATTGCGAAGGACAGGAGGATTACCGAAGGCTCCATCTGTCTGTTGAGTGTGGTAGAGCCATGTATTGCACCGAAGGTTAAGGGCAACAAGGCCAGCAAGAAGCTCGAGTTGGTGATGGAGCCCCGTAAGTGTGTCTTTGTGTATCATTATTTTAACGATCCCGTGTTTGGCTTTGGTCATGTCCGGATTCAGAGTTGGGTACCGTTCAATATTTTCATTTGTCTCAACGGTCGTCATTGGCTGGAGCGGCAACTTCAGAAACAAGGTATTGATTATGTTAAGGACGGCAACTGTTTTGTGTGTATAGAGGATATTGCAGCTGCGCAGGTACTGCTGTATGAACAGCTAAAGACGGACTGGGCGAAGCTGCTGAACGGGTTTGCGTTGGGCAGTTGCCCGGCATTGTCGCAGGTAGTTCGCCCGTTGGAACCGGAGTATTACTGGTCGAGCGCTTACGGAAATGGCTGCATGAAAAACACGCAAATAAAACAAGAAGTTGATGGATAGTAGTATGGAGTAGTTATCCTGTATTTACAGAAAAAATAGAAAACCCGAATGGCTTATTACAGAGACCGTATTGTCGTATTTTGGGATAACGAGGCGCGGGCAATTGAAATGTATCCTGGCAGAGACCTGAGCGGTGTATCAGGTAGGTATCTTAGTGTAATTTCCGGTGGTATATCAGGAGTGGCGATTACCATGATCTATAATCAGATCAATACAGAACTCATGCGGAATAAAAGCCTGTGTGATAAGATAACATACTTAAAGAAACAATTGCATAATATTTAAGATGTAAGCTTTTCTACTCTTTTCTACTCCCCTTCTTTCGGATAACCTGTCCAGGAGTGATTCCTTCACCGGACTCTTCCAACAATAACGTTCTGATGTCATTTAACAGAAGCGTCGAATTCAAAAAGCTCAGACTGTAAATATTGCGAATCTTGCGCTCCCGATCGATTAAAAAAACCTTGAGGACATGCATAAACGTCCCTGTTACCTTCCCGGTGGCATCGCGCTCCCGAACGATATACTGACCATAGCCGTCTAATATCGGTTGCAATTCAGCATGCGAAGAGGTGGTGAGAAACACCCATCCGGATGTATCACACTCCATTGTTTCCGCATAGCGACGCATAACTTCGGGCGTGTCGTGGTCCGGATCGAAACTTAAAGTAATGAGAAGCACCTGGTCTGAAAGCACCGGATCTTGTTTGAGTTCGGTCGTTACCTGATGCAACACAGATGTTGCAATATGACAAATATCGCTACAGGTAGTATAGATAAAACTCAGTATCACAAGCTTGTCATCCATGTAATCGAACAGGTGTTGCCGATTCCCTTTGGTGTCAAGCAGAATCCCGTCTACAGCTCGTTTTATGGGGGGTAGTTCGTAACTGCCGGGTGCTGGTGGCGTGTAGCCGGGTCCATTGTCTTTTGCAAATGAAGGTACTCCCAGTAAAAGCCCCCATAGGATAATAATTACCGATACCGGACGCTTAAGGCACATTACTTGCCTCCGCATGGTCAGTCCTCTTGCCGTCGTCCTTGAGCCGCTGATGCCGCCTTTGGTGGTTCAGTACCGTATAGCGCATAGGCGCCCAATCGCATAATATGAGGCCGTCCCAGCTTTTGCCGGTAAAAGTCAATCGTGAACTTTTCTATGAGTTCCTTTCCATTCCAGTCGTATGCCTTAAGGAACTGCTGGTCTGCCTTGCCTTTTTATCCCATTTCGACAACAGTGAAGAGGTAAAATAAAGCCGCTTGCCATCCCAGCTTTGCGAAACCATATTCACATGAGAACCGATAACTTTCTCATAAACTTGTTTTGGATGAAAAGGGTCGCTTACATCGAACAGTCGTACCTTCCCGTCCATAAAAGAGTTAACCCATAGATACCGGCTATCAGCGCTTATGCTGATATCCACAGGCAGTGGTGGGTTTGAAGGATCGCCAATATCGGCTACGGGCTTTGCCCACCACTCATTCTTGTCATCTGCGTAAATAAGCCAAATCTTCGCAGTAAGCGCAGTGCTGGTAAAGGCATAATCCTGAGATGGTCCCCAGGCAAAACGGATCTCCAGCGGTGCGCCAGGAACATGCAGTACCTTTTTCGGTTTGCGTGCGTGAAAATCCCACACCACCATAGTCTGACCGAAGCGCTTCATCGCATCGGGGTCTTGTACCACCTTTTCAAATTCCGTCATGTAGTTCGACCAGCCAGTAAATGAAGATGTCAGCATCACATTACGGCGAGGCAAAACCCGCACGTCATAGCCGTATCCATCTGCGAGCTTTTCGATGATCGCCCCGCGCGTATTATCGGCAGTTGGTAACCAATGTGTAGTAACATAATCACCCTCATTGCTGTATTCCACTAAACCCGTCCTGCCACCAAGATCCGTGTCGTTGGAGAGACCGGTAATGAGCATGCGTCCCGGAAGTGCGTAAAACGTGTGTGGACCAACCACGCCGCCGGATCGTTTCACGAAATCGTTTATGGTTTTAACTAGACGTGGTTTTGCGGGGTCTGAATACATATCGAAGATGAATATTTGACTGGTATCAAGCCCACCCGCCCAGAAGTAGCGACGATCGTCGGTAAAATCACCGTGATGGGCTTCGTTACGGCCACTCACTGATACAGTATGAATTACCATGCCGTAAGTCTTCGAATCGGGACGTACGTCAATGGTAACAAGCTTGTCTGAACTGTCTCCCAATCCTTCTGCGCCTAATGTCCAGACGTAAACAAAGTCCTCATGTCCAATAATCTTAGCCATGTAGGGTGACAAACAAGTCTCATCCGCATTTGCGGTACAGGTGAATAAAAAAGACAAGGTCATTGTGATCAGAAATATCAATTTATTTATACCCATGGCTTCCTCCTCAGATAAGTGCATAAAGGAAATGAATTCAATTACGTTTCACTGAAAAATTAAACCCCGCAAGGAGTGAAATAAAGCGAAAAAGAACGACACCATATCACACCGGGGTTAACCGTAATTACCTGACAATATAGTATTACCGTGTAAAATCTTTCTTTTTTAGCAAGTTTTTCACAACCCCCTTCACCCCCCTAGTTTTCTAAGGGGGAACTCCGAAATCCCCCTTAGTAAAGGGGGACTTAGGGGGTTGTTTCTTTAACCATGTATTTTGGTTGCGGCAAAGCCGCGCTAGGCTATAATCATGTTATCACTTCGGGATTACAGAATCAACATTTCGTTCACTCGTAGTGATTGTGAGCGAATGTGCGCTGAATAGTAAGGAGGTAATACTTCCGTTAATTAGGCCTTCGGCAACTTTTTATTATAAGGTTAAACCCACCCCTGAATCCCCTCCCAGGAGGGGACTAAAGAAGTCCCCTCTTGAGAGGGGGTTGGGGGTGTGTAAGGCAGTAGCAGAGAAGTTTGAAATTCCCGTACATTAAACTATTCGTGGAGCATCCATTTAAAAATAAAGAATATCTACTCTTTATGAATCTCTGTGTTGTTTCGCTCTCTGTTTGCTTCCGGTTGTTTTTTCAGAGAAAGAGAAATCCGCTTCCTTTTCAGGTCCACATCCAGTACGGTAACATCCACTTTCTGATGAACTTTAACCACCTCGCTGGGATTTTTTACAAAGCGATCTGAAAGCTGGCTTATGTGTACCAATCCGTCCTGATGAACCCCGATATCGACAAAGGCGCCAAATGCGGTTATGTTGGTCACCACACCGGGGAGTTTCATGCCCGGAGTAACGTCCTCGATTTTTTCTATCCCCTTGGTAAAACTAAATACTTCAAACTCCCTGCGCGGGTCGCGGCCTGGTTTGGCCAATTCCTGCATTATATCGTTGAGCGTGGGCAAGCCCACCGTGTCTTTTACATATTTTACGAGGTCTATCCTGTTCCAGAGATTCTCATTTTGTATTAAATCAAGTACCGAGCACCCCATATCTCTTGCCATGGTATCGACAATATAATAGCTTTCCGGATGAACAGCGCTTCTGTCAAGCGGGTTTTCCCCATCCCTGATGCGCAGGAAACCTGCCGCCTGTTCAAATGCCCTCGGCCCTAATTTACTGACATTTTTCAGTTCCTCTCTGGATCGAAATGGGCCGTGTTCATTCCGGTATTCAACGATATTTCCGGCAAGCTGAGGCCCAAGTCCTGATACATACATGAGCAGTTGCTTACTTGCCGTGTTGACCTCGACGCCAACGAGATTCACACAACTGATAACCACGTCATCCAAACTGCGTTTTAAGACCCCTTGATCCACGTCGTGCTGGTATTGTCCCACACCTATGGATTTGGGGTCTATTTTCACCAGTTCAGCCAGGGGATCCATAAGCCGCCTGCCGATAGACACAGCCCCGCGCACGGTCACATCCTGATCAGGAAATTCTTCTCGGGCGACATCCGATGCAGAATAGACGGATGCCCCGCTTTCATTTACCATGACGATCAGAATCTTTTTATGCAGGTCGAGCGTTTTGACAAACGCCTCGGTTTCCCTTCCCGCAGTGCCGTTTCCTATTGCAATAGTCTCCACATCAAACCGGTCGCAGAGGCTAAGAAGCTTTTCGGCTGCTTCAGATGAATTTTCCCCGGACTGATGAGGGTATATGGTATCGGTATGGAGCAGTTTGCCCTGTCTGTCCATACAGACCACCTTACATCCCGTGCGAAACCCCGGGTCGATGGCAAGGACGTTTTTTTGACCCAGCGGCGGTGCAAGCAAGAGTTGCCGGAGATTTTCAACAAAGACCCTGATTGCTTCTTCATCCGCCTTTCTCTTTGTATCCAGGCGTATCTCTGTTTCCATAGATATGGACAGAAGCCTTTTGTAGCAATCGTGTACAGCAGTCTTGACTTGCTGAGCGGCAGTACCCTCTCCTTTCACAAAGAGTGACTCAAGGATAGCAAGGGCATCTTCTTCGGGAGGGGATACCCGCAAACTCAAAAATCCCTCTTTTTCACCACGCCTCATCGCTAAAATTCTATGGGACGGAGATGTTGATACGGGCTCTTCCCAATCAAAATAGTCTTTATACTTAATTCCCTCGTCTTCCTTGCCTGAAAGTATCTTTGTTCTGAATATGCCTTTTGTGACAAAAAGTTCACGAATCTTCGCCCGTGCATTTTGATCCTCATTAACCCATTCTGCAATAATATCCCGGGCGCCTCCGAGGGCATCCCCGACGGAGTCAACCCCTCTTTCCGCATTGAGAAAGGCTTCTGCGGCTGCAAGAGGATCGATGTCATCCTGGGTAAAGATACGTTGGGCCAAAGGTTCCAGCCCCTTTTCCCGGGCAATGGTAGCTCTGGTACGCCGCTTGGGCCGATAAGGCAGATAGATATCCTCCAGTACTGCCATGGTTTCTGCTGCAAAAATATTTTCCTTCAGTTCGTCTGAAAGTAGTCCTCTCTCCTCCAGAGATTTAAGAATGGCTTCACGCCGTTTGTCCAGTTCCCGGAGTTGATCGATCCGGTCGCGGATCGTTGTAATGGCGATTTCATCTAGAGAACCGGTGGCTTCCTTTCTATATCGGGCGATGAAGGGTACCGTAGCGCCTTCCCCCAGTAGTGTAGCAGTTGTCAAAACTTGTTTTGTCGTTAGATTGAGCTCTTTAGCAATCTTTACAATATGTTCATTGCTCATAACATCATCTCCTTAATAATCATCTGTTGTTTGTACTCTCGAAAAAGTATCCGGGATTTTAGCGAAACTATTTGGGCCTGAATACATCCTGATGCTGCAGATGTAAGCATGCCCGTTTTGGAGTGGATAACCTGTTAATATGATAATTCACGCATGAAATGAAAAATACCAAAAATTGTTCACGGAGTCCATAAAGAATACGTTATTGCGGGTATTGTATTACGTAAATAACGTAACATCCCGGGCCAGCGTACATACGTTAATGGAGGCTGCATTCTGCTTCAGTTAGGGAAAAGAGGCTATTGCAGCAGGCAATACCGAACACAGTACAAAACAGAAAATGAAAATTTATTGTAATGCATCGAAGTGCCTGCAGTCGTAAAAGTCTAAATACAGTATTCAGGGAGTAGTTATCCTGTATTTACAGAAAAAATAGAAAACCCGAATGGCTTATTACAGAGACCGTATTGTCGTATTTTGGGATAACAAGGCGCGGGCAATTGCAATGTATCCTGGCAGAGACCTGAGCGGGGTACCAAGTAGGTATCTTAGTGTAATTTTCGGTAGTATATCAGGAGTGGCGATTACCATGATCTATAATCAGATCAATACAGAACTCATGCGGAATAAAAGCCTGTGTGATAAGATAACAGACTTAAAGAAACAATTGCATAATATTTAAGACCATATTCCTTCCTTGCTAAGGAACATCCGTTGGCATTGTAAATCATATTCAATAATCAAGTTCTGACGTCTTTGTTTCTGTTTCATTTTGCGCTAATAATGGTTTAATGGGTGGTTCTTCAATAGGTGAGAATTCAACCCCTTGAGTTCCCACCCTCTCGTAACGTGTGATACGCACAATTGCCTCGGGATTAGGACAGTTGCTATCGTCTTCGATGTCATACACGTAGAAGCTGTTGTCTTTACGCTCTCGGGTAGTCTGAGTCGCACTACCGCTCATGCATTGGTAAATTCCAGAAGAACTGAGTGGCGATATTTTACATTTATGCTCATGTCCACAGAGTACCATACCAAATTTTAAATCCTTTAGCTTGGTTTCTAGTTCTAGCTGATTCTCCAAAAACATTTTAAACTTGTGCCGCTCAATTGGTGAAATGGGGTGGTGCAGCACAGCAATACGCAAACAGCATTTATAATTAGACTTGCTATCTTTCATCTCGTCTTTGGCCACCATCTCGCTAAGAGTGTCCAACTGACGCTGGTCTACTCGGCCTCTTGCGATCACATTTCGTAGCCCTGGTAACGTAGAATCAAGCAAATATAGACGCGCAATAAACCTGCCCACACATGCATAATCAGACTGCTTTTTGAACACTTTCCAACAGCGTGGATGAGAAGAGATGCCGAGAGAGTGAAGTGCCTTTTCCTTCTTTTTATTTGGTAGATACCATGCAAGCAACGATGACCGACTGCCCCATATATCGTGATTACCAAGAACAGCATGAAAGTTTCTTATTCCATAGCTCAGACCAACATTCAGTTGGCCACCGGCAATTATTAGTTGTTGCTGTAAGAATGTCAATGCATTTGAGAACTCAGCTGGTTTCCCTGTCGCAGACAGATCACCGGAAACAACGCATTGTGCGCTATTCGATGGTGGAATCAGTTTATGCGATTGCTTTTTCTTATTAGCGGCTTTCTTTAGTCTTTTAAGAGCATCAACCTCGGATCCAGCAAGTCCAGCAATTCTGGATGGAATATAATTCGTAGGTTCTTCGCTTATGTGCAAATCTGATAAGTGAACTATTCGCAACATCCTTCATCCTCCTTTATACTTTTCACTTTTGAATGAACCTCCTCATGCCTCTGATCTACCTTCGATACCAACTCTTGAACAAAACGGTCCCATGCCTCTGATCTTCCTTCAAGTGGTTGATCACTGAGATGCGAATAACACCACGATAACCCGCGATTCATTGCATTAAGAATATTTAGAGTCCGCTGATTTGTAAACTGATGCTCATTATGAATTGAAGCGTTAATATTTTCTAAATTTACGATTTTTTGCGTAATAATATTCTTTACATAATCCATTTTATCCGACAATAGGTTTAAAACTGGATTAATCGTCCTATCTCGAATGCGACAGTATGCTAGCCCAAATAATGGAAGCAGCGAATCTGTGAAATCAGTCATGATCTCTTCCATAGAATCACTATTATCTATGGTACAAAAGATTACTTCTACATGGTTATTTAAGGCGGTTATAACTTGTTTTTGTTCGCCACGTAGGTAAATACGTGATAAATATTCTTGAATTCTCTTTATGTCACTTTCTCTGTAAAGGTCGGGTTCAAGCAGTTGATTCCAACTCACATGGTCTGCATATGGCCAAAATTTAGAAATCTCTATTTCAAAAGAACGTGACAACAAAGTGAAACCCTCAATGTTTGCTATTTCTTCGTTTAACTTAGTGAGAGATTCTTGCCAAAATTTATGCTCTACAATTTCGGGGTCAAAAAAAGGATTACTATGCTTTAGGGACTCGTTTTTGCCAAATGCGTCATCTGCTAATCCAGGGCTAATTCTCCATATTAGTTCCCATCTTAATGCTGCAGGTACTGGTAAAAGCTTTTGCCATTGATTTTCATCAAAAGAAAAAATGTTATGTCCGATACCGCTGCTAATTAACCGAAAAAGTTCTTTGTCCACATCGTCTAACTTAGCCGCGTGTTGGCTCATAATTTTCACATATTTTTTAAATTTAAATTGGTCCATATTCGTTTATTAAGTCCAATCAAAACGAGACGGGGTCACCCATCTTAATAGGCTGTCCGAGAATATACCAATAAATTGGAATAAAAGACAAAGAAAATCATGCGTAAATGAAATGCGATCTATAAACAAGTCAGGAAACGTTTAAGATTTTTCCATCCAAATCATATTTTTGTATTTTCGTATGAAAAAGTACATGAAACTGCCCAAGGAGAGCTTGTATTCCTTGTATTACCTTATATCGTGGCAGGCTTTATTCCCAGTTTTAGCATCTTTTTTAGATTCCATCCAATATACATCAGTTTAAACTCCGCACAGACTTTTTCCAGCCCTCGTAAGAGAAAGTTTCGATACCCCACAGTGAATTTCAAATGCCCAAAGACTGGTTCGATGATATACTGACGCATAAATATTTTCGCCTTCCCTCATCAGAAGTCAACTTTTCTCTCATCTTTTGGAAAAAAAAGGGTCTTAAATGTTAAATGTTGGCATTTCTTATGTTGCTATTATAATAACTTCTCAACTGTCTTTCTCCTTAAATTTCCTACAAAAAAACTCATGGCAAGACCTTTACGTATAGAATATTCAGAGGCGTACTCCTTCCTGACTATTTGCTTAACTCCGCTTGACTTTAAATTTATCTTGGTATATTATACCAATGGTGAAAGGCAAGCGGGTTATTGGTTATGACAACGCGGAAGGCAAAGGAGACCACAGACATTATGAAGACAAAGAGGAAGTATACACGTTTAAAAACGTAGATAAGCTTTTTGAGGATTTCTATAACGATATAAGGAGGGTTAAAAACATGAAGATTAAAAGGGTGAAAGTAGGAATAAAAAGCCTTGAAGATGTCCTTGAAGATACAAAAGAGGCTATGAAAAAACTTGAACGAGGTGAGAAGGTTAAACCTGAAAAGGGACTTTACTTTGAGAGCATAGAGGGATTTAGAAAGGCGCTTACACCAAAGAGGATCGAGTTGCTTCGCATGATTAGGGAGAAACAGCCGGGGAGTATTCAGGAACTTGCAAGATTAGCCAAAAGGGACATTAAGAACGTTGCGACCGATATTGACATACTGGAAGGCTTGGGGTTGATTGGCATGAAAAAGAGGAAAGATGGACGGAGAGAATCTACACCCACGGTGAATTATGACAGGATAAGCATGGAAATTGCGGTTTAGAAAAAATGTTGTTGGATTTGAAAAAAACAGAAGAATTTGGTAACGAGTAAATACAAACGCCACCATCTGTGCTGGTGGCACTGACTGCATTTGGTTATTTAAACCTTTTTGTCTTTATCAACGATCTCGCCAGGCCCTGTGCCTATTCCTGGCCAAAGCTTTCTCCCGGGATAGATGGTTGTATTTATGCCTGTATGAACATCATCGGCGATTATAGCCCCAAGCTTCCTTCTGCCGGTATCAATGAGCTTATCTTTTACTTCAGATTTCACATTTTTATTGTCGTGTCTTAAATTAGCCGTTATCGTGCCAGCGCCCAGATTGCTATTTTCTCCCACCACGCTATCTCCAACATAAGAAAGATGCGGGACTTTTGCTTTGTCCATAATGATACTATTTTTTATCTCAACCGCCTGTCCAATATGACAATTGTTACCGATAGAAGTGTTTCCTCTTAGAAAGCAGTTCGGTCCTATGACGCAGTTTTCGCCAATAACAACATTCCCGTCTATGTACGTCCCCGATAAGATTACTGTCCCTTTTCCTACGTGTATCTTCCCTTTTACTACTACATTCTTCTCTATTTTTCCCTTTATCTCATTTTTTATTTCAGAGACTAAAACGTTATTTACCTGAATTAAATCCCAGGGGTAACCAACAGACAACCAATGCCCTTTTACCTCTTCACAGACGACTTTCTCGTCTGCAACAAGTTCATTGATATAGTCAATGATTTCATATTCTCCCCGCGGACTTTTTTTTAGCTTAAATTTGAACACATTTTTATCAAAGACATATAATCCCGTATTCGCTATGTCTGACACGTATGTTTGGGGTTTTTCAACGACCTTTCTCACCTCTTTGCCTGACAAGACAAAAACACCGAATCTGCCTGGGTCTTCAACCTTACATCCCAAAACGGCGTATTTATGTTTAAGGCATGCCTGGATGTCTTTCCGGGAAAAGATGTCGTCGCCACCTAAGACGAGAAATTTGTCTTTAATCACATCTTCAACACACTTCACGGCATGTCCCGTACCTAGCTGTGTTTTTTGTTCTCTATAGTGAATAGATAATTTCCCATATTTCGGCCCTATCTCGTTTACGATCATCTCCTTTTTAAACCCTACGATTACAATCACCTCGCTTACCAATCCCTGCAATGCATCGAGATTATGTTTGAGTATCTCCTTGTTCATTACCTTCAGTAATGGTTTCGGCTTCGTTAATGTCAGCGGCCATGTCCTCGTGCTTTTTCCCGCAGCCAAAATAATCGCTTGTGTCATAATTTAAACCCCGATCTCGTTCTTTATACACCGGGCAATTTCATGCGCCATTTTTTGAATTTCTTTTTTCTGCTCGCCTTCAATCATGATCCTGCACAAATTCTCTGTCCCTGAATACCTGACGAGTACCCTTCCTTTTTTCCCCAGTCTCTCCTCTGCCTTCCTGATATCCTTCTTTACTTCCAGGGTGTCGATATCCCTTTTCTCTTTTACTTTAACGTTCACGAGTACCTGAGGCAGAGATTCCATACATGCCGCTAATTTACTTAATTTTTCGCCTTTCTCCTGCATAATTCCCAATAACTGCAAGGCAGAGATGATTCCGTCACCGGTAGTGGTATGATTTGAGAATATAATATGCCCAGACTGTTCCCCGCCCAAAACGTATCCTTTCTTTCTCATCTCATCAATGACGTACCGGTCTCCCACCTTTGTCTTAACAACACGGATATGCTTTTTATCCATGGCAATGTCAAATCCTTTGTTCGCCATGATCGTGGTAACAACGCAATTTTTCTTTAAGAAACCTTTCGCTTTCAGATAAATTGCGCATATGGCAATGATATGGTCGCCATCGACATTATTTCCTTTTTCATCACAAACAATGACCCTGTCTGCATCGCCGTCTAATGCTATTCCAATATCTGCCTTCTCTTTTTTCACTGCACCCATCATTACTTCAGGATGCAGCGCCCCGCAGTTCAGGTTTATGTTCAGTCCGTCCGGTTTATCGTTAAGCACAATAACTTCTGCACCTAACTCTCTGAATACCTGCGGTGCAGTATGATATGCAGCGCCGTTGGCGCAATCTAAGACAATTTTTAATCCCTGCAAACTCATGCCTTTTACCGAAGCCTTTGCAAATTCTATATACCTTCCTCTTGCATCATCAACACTATATGTACTTCCTATGAAACTGCCCGTTATATGTTCCGTGTGTACCTTTTCTTTTAAGATATATTTTTCAATTTCTTCTTCGATAGTATCCGGCAACTTATAGCCATCGCCACCGAAAATCTTTATTCCATTATCTGCGGCTGGATTGTGGGAAGCGCTGATTACCATGCCTGCATCAACATTTAACGATTTTGTTAAATGGGCAATGGCCGGCGTTGGCATGTGACCGACAAGGAATACATCGGCTCCTGTGGATAAAATCCCGGATGTCAATGCATTTTCTATCATACAACCGCTCAGTCTGGTATCCCTGCCGATAACGAGTTTAGGTCTTTTCTTCCCGTATTTTTCCTTGAAAACGTGAGTAGCGGCCTTCCCTATGTTTACAACCACTTCAGGTGTCATGGGAAATATATTGGCTATCCCTCTTATTCCATCCGTTCCAAATAATTTATCCATTTTTGTTCCTAACCCGAACGAGTCGGAAAAGGTAAGATCTGAAATACAAATTCCTGAATTAACCCTGTCAGGGTTTTAAACCCAGACAGGGTTCATTTTATTCATATTTTTACGTGAAGAATATTAAAGCAAAAAAACTGGGGATTGCAATCTATTTTATGGTGAAATACCCTGAGTATCCTCATGTGAATGAGTCCAGAACGTGTGTTTGTGGAAAGCCGGTGACAATGCTGATGTCTGTGGGAAAACGATTAAGCAATTACTTGCTCTGGCAGGTTTTGTCTGGCGAGTTGCAGAGTTTTTCCACCACGCATACGCTACAGAGGGGCTTTCGGGCAATACAGGTGCGCCGGCCATGGGTGCCCAGGACAAGGCATGATCTTGTCCATTTTTCCTGGGGAATAATCTTGCAGAGTTCCTGTTCAACCTTGTCTGGATCGTTGGATTTGGCCAGTTCTAAGCGGTGAGAAACGCGAAAGACATGGGTATCCACAGCCATGGCTGGTTTGCCAAAGGCATTGCCCATGAGCACGCTTGCCGTCTTCCGGCCTACCCCTGGCAGAGTCACGAGGTATTCCATGTTCTCCGGTACCTTTCCGTCAAATTTTTCGACCAATTCATTGCAACAGGCGATGATATTCTTTGCCTTGTTTTTGTAAAAACCCGTGGAACGGATTTCTTGTTCAAAGACATCCTGTTTTGCATTGGCATAATCCTTTGCAGTCTTGTATTTTTTGAACAGTGTCCCCGTTACCTTATTGACCCGTTCATCGGTACATTGTGCAGCAAGGATGGTAGCAACGAGTAATTCTAACGTATTTTTGTAATGCAGGATAAGCGCCGCATCCGGGTATGTCTTTTCAAGGAATGACAGTATCTTCTTAACACGTTCTTCCGGCATGGTATTAATTGATTTATGCAGATTTGTAATTTGAACCCGCCCGATGGATTACGAAAAGAATGGAGATATTGGGTTTCGTTCCTCAATCTAACGTGGCATTCACGCGCGACGGTAACGCCGTTACGTGCAACGGTTTGCTGGCACTACAGATGATAATCACCGGCTGCTTCGGGCTGGTAAACAATCTCCTCAATGCGAAGACGTCGTAATCCGGACGGAACCGACCACTCAACGATGGCTCCCTTGGCGTATCCCAGAATTGCCATACCTACGGGTGCAAGGATCGAGATGGCTCCTGCATCAATATTTGCATTTCTGGGAAACACTAATACATAGGTCATTGTTTCAGAAGTATCTAAATCACGAAGAACAACCTTCGAGTTCATTGTCACCACATCGGCCGGTATGTTTTTGGATGATACTATCTCCGCACGATCCAACTCTCCTGCTAAGGTCTCTATATCTTTCCTGACATGATCGCCAAACTCTGCTGCCACGTCTATAAGTTCCTCGAGCCGCATTTTGTCAAATTCCGTGATGTATATCTTTCTTGCCTTCATCATCGCCTCCTGGAGTTAGTGTCAATCAGTTATTCGATAGTTACAGGTACGACTATAGTGATATATTCATAATCTGTCAATAAAAAAATAGACTTGGCGTACCTGTCTGATTTCATTACACTTTGTACACTTTGCAATCGGATTCCAAGTCTGGGCACGTGCGTATGTTCATCGAAAAACTGTAAAATAAAAGGTCGGTCAAACAGCGGAGGCAGGTCGTCCATGCCCTTTCTCTCTTCTTTGAGTCAGGTGGTAAAGGGGTGATGATAGATACGAATGACAAACCCGTACGTTGCGTGATATGGCATGACAATACCACCGGTGTTAACATCTTGATTCCTGTGGTAGACCGTGTTCGGGGCCGACGGGTGTATTCCCAATTTTTTGTAAAAAAATGAACGAGCGGTATAACTGGGTATATCGTATAAAATTGTAGCGGCAAGGCGTGCCTTGCCATATGGAGTAGGGTGGGCATCGCCCACCAATAAACCGGCAACGTGAACGAGATGTTTGGTGGGCGATGCCCACCCTACCAGGTTAACCAGATTTACAAAAAATCGGGAATGCACCCGGGCCGACTCCATATTGGACGGTTTTGTATTGTAGCAGATCGTAGGATGGTAAGCGCAAAGACGCTGAAGGAAAGGGACAAAAGAAACATTCCATATATTTTGGGAACCAGGATGTGCAAGGCAAACAAGACAGACTTTACATCTGCTCAGGGGTATGGATACCCAGAATATGTAAACCATTCTTTATGACCTGACGGGTGGCATCTACCAGTAATACTCTGGCTTTGGTGATTTCCTTATCATCCGACAAGACGCGATGGGCATTATAAAACCTGTTCAGGTTGCCACACACATCGATAAGGTAATTACAGATTAAAGAGGGTTCATAAAACTCGGCCGCCTTCAGAATGACGGAAGGAAATTGTCCTAAATTCTTGATCAGGATAAAGGACTCGTCTTCCTTTAATAATTCAAATTTTATGTCGGCCATTACAGGCCTCCCGTATTTTCTCAAGATACTGCAAAGGCGGGCATGGGTATACTGGACATAAGGTCCCGTTTCGCCCTCGAAATTCAGCACCTCGTCCCAGTCAAAGACCACGTCCTTGCTGCGTTTCGTGCAAAGATCGGCGAAGATGACGGCCCCAATGCCTACATCCCTGGCTACGGCCTCTTTGTTTTCCAAAGACGGGTTCTTTTCTTCTATAATTTTTCTGATACGTTCAACGGACTCAATGAGCAGGTCTTCCAGTAAAACCACTTTCCCTTTCCGGGTAGACATCTTGCCGTCTTTAAATTTCATGAGACCGAAATCCACGTGCACACAACGGCTTGCCCAGTCGTAACCCATCAGTTCTAAAACCTTAAAAAACTGGTTAAAATGCAGCTTTTGTTCTGAACCAACTACGTAAATCATCTTTTCGAAGTCGTAGGTTTTCTTCCGGTATTCTGCGGCGGCAATATCGCGGGTGGCGTAAAGCGTGGTGTCGTCTTTTTTGCGAAGGAGGCATGGAGGCATGTTGTAAGGCTCTAAATCGACAATCAACGCCTGCTCGCTAATTTTGGTGAGCCCTTTCTCCTTGATCCTCGCTACGGTATCTTCAACCATAGCATTATAAAAACTCTCACCAATAAAGGCATCGAAGTGTATACCGAGCATGTCGTAGATCTTTTGAAATTCCTTTAAACTGGTGTCTTTAAAGTGTTGCCAGAGTTCTTTCGCTTCTGTATCTCCCGCTTCAAGCTTCCTGAACCACTCCCTTGCTTCATCTTCCAAACCAGGATTCTTTTCCGCCTCCTGGTGAAATCTTACGTAAAGGTTATTCAGATCGGTAACGGTGTATGTATGATGGGCATTTTCACTTCCCCATTTTTTATAAGCGACAATTAGTTGTCCAAACTGAGTTCCCCAATCACCAAGGTGATTGACTCCAACGCATTTGTATCCAAGGGTTTTATAGATATGATAAATGGCATTTCCGATGAGCGCAGAACGAAGATGGTGGACGGCCAGATGCTTGGCGATATTGGGGGAAGAGAAGTCGACAACAACCGTCTTGTCTTTGCCTGCGGTCTTGGTGCCATAGCCATCGCGTTCTTCCGAGATTGTTTTCAGTGTTATCTCAGATAATGTCACTCTATCCACAAAAAAGTTTACATAAGGACCAATGGCCTTTATCTCTGCAATAGGGCGAATGGCATGTAATGTATTGGATAGCTCTGTGGCAATGATGTTCGGGGATTTTTTGAATGTTTTTGAGAGGCTGTAACAGGGAAAGGCATAGTCACCCATCTTGGGATCGGGTGGTATTTCGATGAGTTTCTCTATTTCGTTTTCCTGAAGGCTTGTTTTCTCTCTTAGTAAAGATATGATATTCTTTATAAAATAATCCATATGTAATGTTAGGAATTTCAAAGTTTGTATTATAGCATACCAGACAACCCCCTCGCCCCCTTTATTAAGGGGGATTTCTTCAAGTCCCCTTTATTAAGGGGGGTCTTAAATTCCCCCTTAATAAAGGGGGTGAGGGGGTTGTTTTTAATCAGCATTTGCCGCGTATCTAAAAAGTCACTGCCACAACAGGCAGCTAAACTTAATTTTGCAAAAAAGTGTAATACCTTGCCAAAATAAAAGAAATTTTTACTGAATAATGCCGTAGAACAAATATTCAAGCATTTGTTGAAAAGATGAAAGCTGATAACCGATAGCCGACTGCTTACCTCAACCCCATCTTCTTTTTCACATCACCCATGGTTTCAACGGCCATATCCTGACATTTCTTTGCGCCTGCATGTAAGAGGTCTGATACATAGCCAGGGTCGTTGATCAGTTGTTCGTATCTGAGCCGGATGGGAGTCAATGCCTCAACGATGTTATCTGACAAAATCTTTTTACACTCAATACAGCCGATTTCTGCTGAGCGGCACACGGCATTGATACGGTCAATCTGTTCTTTTCGGGAAAAATGCTTGTGCAAGGTAAAGAGATTGCAGATATCCGGATTGCCCGGGTCGGTGCGCCTCTTTCTATTCTCATCGGTTACAGCCGTAGATAGTTTCTTCCAAATGGATTCGGGCGTTTCCACCAGGGAAATATAATTTCCCAGGCTCTTGCTCATCTTTGTTTTGCCGTCGAGTCCCATAATCCGCGGCGCCTCAGAGAGAATCTCAACCGGGTCAGGAAATGTCGCACCATAGCGCAGGTTAAACTTTCGGGCAATTTCCCTGGCAAGTTCAATGTGTTGTACCTGGTCTTCACCCACGGGTACTGCCTCGCCTTTATAGAGCAAAATGTCCGCTGCTTGTAAAACAGGGTAGGTAAACAACCCTGCATTGATATTTTCCCTGTGCTGCTTCGACTTGTCCTTAAATTGTGTCATGCGTTCCAGATGACCCATGGGGGTGACTGTATTGAGAATCCAAGCGAGTTCCGTATGTTCAGGTATGTAGGACTGAACGAAGATAATGCATCGTTCGGGATCGAGCCCTGCGGCAATGTTAACCGCCGCCGCATTGAGAATGCGGCTTTGCATGTCAAACGGATTGTATTCGATGGTTATCGCATGATAATCGACGATGCAGAAGATGCAGTCGTACTGATCAATCATCCGTATCCAGTTCTTAATGGCTCCCAGGTAGTTGCCGATGTGTACATCTCCGCTGGGCTGGATACCGCTAAAAAGCCGTTTTTTCATGAAGTCTATCCTTTGGATTTACGTTAACGCTGAGGGATTTCAAGGTTCGTATTATACCCTGTCAGACAACCCCCTGAATCCCCATTTTCTATGGGGACTTGAGGAAACCCCCCTTAATAAAGGGGGCAAGGGGGTTGTTTTTACCGGCATTTGCCGTGTATCTAAAAGGTCGCTGCCAGCTAAAGGCAGCCTAATTAACCATCTGCGAAATCTGTAGTTACCGTCCTATCACAACATCTTTGGCAGTATTTTTTTAATTCGCCGTGCTGCTTCCCGGGTATCTTTGATGCTGGGTACAAGCGCAAACCGGACATAACCTTCGCCGGGGTTTAATCCTGCTTCTGTTTTATCACTAATCCACGCGCCGGGTGTCGTTACCAGAGCAATCTCAGGTAAAAGGAGTTTCCTGGCAAAGTCGACAGATGTCATGCCCTCCGGTACCTTTTGCCAGAGATAAATTGTTGCCTCCGGGGTACAATCGGGGAATTTGATGTCTTTAAATGCATTCACCAACAAATCCCTTTTGATCGTGTATTCAGCTCTCATCTTTTCGACATGCATCTCGTCGCTGAGGGCGGCAATAGCCCCATCCTGAATGAACGTGGCCGTACCCGAATCAATATTTGTCTTTACCTTTTTAAATATGTCAATAATTTGTTTGTCGCCCGCAACCCATCCAGCCCGGTAGCACGTCATGGCGCTCCTTTTGGAGAAAGAATTGAAGACAATGACCCCTTCTTTTGTGATTTCCAGGATGCTGTGAGGGGGTTCATTAAAATAAATCTCACTATAGGCTTCGTCTGAGGCAATGATGATATTATATTTTTTACCAAATTCTACAATTTCTTTTAAATAGGATAAAGGCGCAACGGCTCCCGTGGGACTATTGGGATAATTAATCCACATAATCTTTGCCTTCTTGCTGACCTCCTCAGGAATGGAAGCCAGGTTTATCAAGAATTTATTTTCTGCAAGAAGTGGTACATAGTAAGGAATCCCTTCGGCAAACAAGGTACCCCTTGTGTAAGGGGGATACCCGGGGGTCGGAATGATTACATAGTCACCCGGGTTAACAATTCCCTCTGCAAAATTGAATACGGCTTCTTTCGAACCGATGGTAGACGAAATCTCCGTGGCGGGGTCCATCCCAACGCCAAATCTTTTCTGAATCCACTGGGCAATTGCCTGCCGGAATTCAGGCGAGCCGATGTAGCTTGGATAACCTGAAGATTTACGAAGTGTTATTCCTCTTTGAGTTGCCTTTCTCACGATCTCCGGCGTTGGCGCCGTAGGGTCGCCCACACCGAAATCGATCGGGGTAATTCCCATCGATTTTAAATTTCCAACTTCCTTATCCACTTCTGCAAAGGCGTACGCACCAATGGACTGCAATCTTTTTGATGCCGTGATTTCCATAAATATATTTTCATTTCCTTTCTTAATTTCGTTATTTTTTTGCCGGGTCTGTAACTGCCGGCTTCACGGGGCTCCTCTTTGCGGTCATTTCCGTGATTTCTATCTCGAGCACATTCGTTTTATTCAGCATTGTATCAGTAAAGGGGACTTTAAGATTTTGCGGTGCATACTTGTCGGCAAGTTTCCGGAGGGCATAGTTCTTTGCATTGATGTCAGAAAGTATTTTTATACTGCCGAACAGAATAACGGATCGATAGGCAACTGAAGATGCGCAGGTAGACTGCTTTAAAATCACACCCCCGACTTCTTCTACCTCAAAACACACATGCGGATTAATTCTGATGTTGTCGAGTTTTCTTCCATCATTTGCACAATGGAGAAATATTCTGGATGTCTCTTTGTCATACGTAAAATTCATGGGTGTAATATAAGGGATCTCATTTGCACATGTCCCTAATCTTCCCACCATGGATGCTAAAAGAATCTCCTCAATTTCATTTTTATCTGTTATTTCTTTGTCTTTTCTTCTCACGGTAATGTTAGAAATTTGTGTTAAGGAGTTTCAATTATCTTCCCCCCATAATCTCCCCGTTTACGGGGGGAAACAGGGGGGGTAAGTTGCCGAAGGCCTAATTAAAATCCTTTCCTTTTTCTTTGTCGTCTATGCAATCTGTGGTTTACCTTCCGTCTCTATATTCCTCTTCCAACTGCTTCAGCTACGGGTTTTAGTTCTTCCATGAGTTCTTCAAATGCCTCAAGGGTTATCGTTTGCGGGCCATCTACGAATGATTTTTCAGGTTCGGGATGGGTTTCAATTAACAAGCCGTCAGCGCCCACCGCCACAGATCCTTTGGACATTGGATTCACAAGGCTTCTCTTCCCTGTGCCATGACTGGGATCAACAATAATCGGGAGATGGGTCATTTCCTTGAGTTGTGGTACAATACTGAGCGACAACGTGAAACGGGTATGCGTCTCAAATGTCCGGATACCCCTTTCGCACAAGATGACATTAGGATTATTTTGCGCCAGGATATATTCGGCTGCCAGGAGAAACTCTTCTATCGTGGCGGACATGCCCCGTTTTAAAATCACCGGTTTGCCTGCCTCACCCACGGCGCGCAGGAGGAGAAAATTCTGCATGTTGCGGGTTCCAATTTGGAGTATATCAGAATACTTACTGACTAATTTTACATGCTCCGGGGTAAGCACTTCCGTGACTATGGGCAGACCTGAAGCCTCGCGGGCATGTGCCAGATGTACGAGGCCCTCTTCCATAAGGCCCTGGAAGGTGTATGGATTGCTGCGCGGTTTGAATGCGCCACCCCGTAATGCAGTTCCACCCGCATCTCTCACCCTTTTAGAAATTTCAATAATTTGCTCTTTACTCTCAATGGCGCACGGTCCTGCGATGACAGCGACTTCTTTACCACCAATTTTTTTGCCATTATTAAGATGAATAATCGTTTTAAAGTCTTTTCCTTCTTTGCTGGCAAGTTTGTATGGCGCTAGAATGGGTACTGATTTTTCTACGCCGGGCATAACATCCCAAAAATCAGCAGGCAATACCCGTTCATCGCCAATAATTGCGACTACGTTCCGGTTTGTTCCTTGTAATAAAACCCCTTTTAAGCCGGCCTTTTCTATACTTTCAAGGACGTGATCGGTATCCTTTTTTGTAGATTCGGCCTTCATTACAATAATCATGAATTACACCTCCACCAAATATTGTGGGTAAAAAAAAGCCCTAAAACCAACAGTTTTAGGGCAATATGTCAACATCTTATAAATTTAATATCGAACCCTAAGAAACCCCTCGTTTACAATGATATCTAAAGTAATCAAATATCCAATAAAAGGTATTGATTTTGTTGTGACCGGGGATATTCATATAATACATCTTTTGAAATCTTAGAAATTAATTATAGTACAAATTTTACATAACATGATTTTATTGTCAAGTTTAATTTTTTTAATGCCTTATCATTATAAGTTTTACGTTGAAAATGCGAATGCTTTGGTATATTGTTTGATTCGGTGGAACAATTTACTCTTTTGAAAATATTTAGGATTGAGAAAAATTGAACAGACGTCTTCGTCTATTTTGCCTTTTGTCGCCCTTTTTTATTTCAATTTTGATTTATCTAAACTGTTTGCAACATTCCTTTGTTTACGATGACGAGTCTACTATTATTCATAATTACTTCATACGGCACTGGAGTAATCTCTTCAATCTTTTTACCAGTAAGTATTTTGCCCTCTCTGCCGAATTGACGTATCGCCCCGTTGTGACCTTGTCGTATTTCATTGATTATACCTTCTGGCAACTGAATCCATTGGGGTACCACCTCACCAACATGTTACTCCACGCCACGAATGGCACACTCTTCTTTATTTTTGCTTTTCATGTATTTAAAAAAAGAACGACGTCCCTGATCTCTGCCCTTTTCTTTTCTTCCTGTCCCCTGTTTTCTGAAGTAGTCAATGCCGTTGGCTTTCGAGAAGATTTATTGGCATTTCTGTTTCTGATCCTGGCCTTTATTTTTTATCTGAAGGTAGATTCCATTTCTTTTCAAGCCAAACACGGCACCTTTTCATCCTTTTCCAGACGGACTGAATCGAAAGGTATTCGTGCTGTCCCCCATTTGTCTCCTCCTGGCGAAGGAGGGGAAAGGGGGGAGGTTATAAGATCGCAAAGAGTTCCACTTGAAGTTGAACGATTACAAAAAAGAAGGGAATTAAGATATATCCTTTATTATTCTCTGTCACTGATTTGCTATTTTTTGAGTCTCTTTTCCAAAGAAATGGCGATCACCCTGCCCTTATTGATAGTCTTGTATGACATCGTTTTCCGAGACCTTTCATTCAAAAAAAACCTTTCATCATCCTCTGTGCCTGATAGAGGAGTCATGCCCTCATATCTCAAATCAAAAATCATCCAACATTATTTGGGATTTTTTTTGATCACGATTTTTTACCTGGTCATTCGTTTCTTCTTCCTCCATAATCCCCTGGAATCACACACCCATTACCTGCATAATAGCCTTTTCGTCAACTTTCTGACCATGACCCATGTGCTGGCTTACTACGTAAAACTGCTCTTCATGCCTTTTAAGCTGAATGCCGATTATGTAGTCCCTTTTCTCCCATCGCTTGTACATATCTCATTTTGGGTGTCTGTCTTACTCTTTATCACAATAGGCATAGTTACATTCCGGCTGCGATCTCAGCATAAGTACGTTTTCTTTTTTATCCTCTGGTTCTTTGTCACCCTCATCCCTGTGATGAATATTATTCCATTGGGAAACATCATGGCGGAACGCTATTTATATATACCAGGAGCAGGTGTTAGTATGATTGTTGCCGTTCTTCTGTCAAAAATGCAAAATAAGCACAGTACCGCAAGATACAACCAAAGTGTTGCCGATATTTCATCCCGATTTCAGGCAGGAGATTCAAAAGGTAATTATTTTACCCCTTCTGCATCCCTCCCTTGCGAAGATGGGGATAAAGGGGTGGTGACCTGGTTATGGTCATCCTGCGCCATAGTATTCTTTATCCTGATGGGGAATGCCTACCTTACTCTTACGAGAAACAACGACTGGAAGGATGGCTTGCAGTTATGGTCGAAGACGGTTCGTGACTCACCGAATAGTTTTCGGGCGCATATTAACCTGGGGAATGCTTATGAAAAAATGGGGTTCAACACCGCGGCTTTCGAGGAATATAAAAGGGCATTATCCATGAATCCAAACGATGCGGATGTCTATAATAACCTCGGTATTTATTATAATAAGATAAATCTTTTTAATGAAGCGGTCGAATATTATAAAAAATGCCTTGCCATAAACCCTAAACATGCAAAGGCACACAACAATCTGGGTGTTGTTCTGACCAGACAAAGACGGTTAGATGATGCGATTCAAGCATTCGGTCGGGCTGTCTCCATAAATCCTTTATACCCCGATGCCCATAACAACCTGGGCATAGCTTATTATAGAAAAGGCCACATGGACGATGCCGAACGTGAATTCAAATTGGCTATTAGTATAGAGTCTTACCACGCCGAGGCGCACAACGACCTTGGCATTTTATACAACAATAGACAATTATACGACGATGCTATCCATGAATTTGAAATTGCTATACGGATAAAACCTGATTACGCAAATGCCCATATGAATCTGGGGGCTGTTATTTTCAAACACCGGAAGGATAAAGAGACGGCCATGTTTCACCTGAAAGAAAGCCTGAAACTGGACCCACAGCAGGAACAGGCAGATGGAATAAAGAAACTTATACAACAACTGGAAGAGAGTGCTATAGTTCATTAAATGGGATGCATTAAATTAAGATATCATCGATTCTTTTATAGAATTATTGTTTGTTCACCTTATTAAGGTTAATTTCCATTTGATTTCAACTGTGTAGATGAATTATATGTATCCAATTTCCTTCTGGTGTTTTATAATTATTATTCGCCACTCGTCCCCGTCTTTGCGAATCTGGTTAACAAGCAGGGTTTTACCGGGTCTTCTAATGTTTTCTATGGTGTAACCACCCTTGCCGTCTTTTACCAGGTGCTGTGCGGGTGGCAAATAGGCATCCCTGTTGGGGACTTCTGGCAGTTTTTGTTCAAGGGCAATGACGGACTTTTTCTCTGCTTGTCCTATTGAATCAGAGCCCTTCTTTTTAGCAATTATGAGCTATTCTTCTATTATTGTAGGGGCGGGGTTTCCCCGCCCTTATCCATCCCGTTCCAACCAATATTTTATTTATCGGTGGTGTAAATACGAATAATGGGGGGCGTGGAAACCACGTCCCTACATAAATAATGTTGTTGTATTATTTGTTTCAATTCATATTTCATTAACGGGCGGTAAAGGGCAGGGAAACCCTGCCCCTACAATTTTACATTGCATAAATATTATTTTACATTTTCTGGATTTTCACGGTCTAATGCCCATTTTAATGGGTTCTGGATGATGTATTCCCGAATTTTATTCAAATTGTCAACATTTCTGATGATGTGATCGTAATAATTCCTTTGCCACAAATGGTCTCCCGCTGTTTTGTTCATTTGGTTTATTATTTTTGTTGTTTGGTATTTGTAATATCCAATGATTTGGCCTAATGTGCGTTTCCATTTGGGCGGGGAAACCCCGTCCCTACCATTGTCGATATTTATATTCGGCGGTGTTGAAACCGCGTCCATGCAATCACCGGTGATTATGATTATGCCATGGATATGGTTGGGCATAACTATAAATGTGTCCAATATAACATTTTTAAAATGATTGGGTATTTCATACCAGAAATCGTTCACCATTTTGCCTATATGGGTCAATTCTACAGATTCATTTATGATCTTTCCAAAAATACATTTTTTGTCATAAACGCAAACGGTTATAAAATAGGCGCCATTACGGGAATAATCGTATTCCTTTAATCGTATCGAACGTCTATGGTGTATTTTTGGATCGTATGCCATGTTTTAAATTGTAGGGGCGGGGTTTCCCCGCCCCATGATTTCCCGTTCCATATATATTACCGAATATATTACCGAACATCGGGGGGACAGAAAGGGCAGGGAAACCCTGCCCCTACGAGGGTTTTATATAATACGTTCTCCTGCTTCGATAATTTTGCGTATGTTGTATATCGTTAATAATAACGTGTCAATATATAAATCAAACATTTACCTGCAAAGAAATTTATGCAGAGTGGTGCTTAAGTGATTGAATATTTATAGATAAAAAAATGGATTCTTACTATAATTATTTGTATCTCTGTGAATTCATGAGTCTAAGGAATGCAATGACTTTAATTTCCCAATAACTTAAATATCAGTATTAATTCTGGTTTCGTTCAGTATCCTATGCAAGACAAACAGCACAAGAGCGAATGGCCTTACTATGCACGTAAGATTACTCAATACCTTGCTTTTTCCATTTTCCTTTACCTGCTTCTCTTTTTAGACCCCCTCACAGAAAGAGACCTTTCGGCCAATGTATTCCTCCGTATGAGTCCTCTTTCCGCCATCGGGGCGATGATGGCGGCGAAGGCATTTATCCTGAAGTATTGGCCTGCCCTTGCCGTGCTGCTTTTGACGATCCCTTTTGGGCGTTTCTTTTGTGCATGGATTTGTCCACTAGGGACAACTATCGATATTACAGACCGCTCCCTTATCGGGTTCAGGAGGAAATCTCAAAAGACTATTTATGATGGACGCAAATTTAAGTATTATCTCCTTGCATTTCTTCTGTTCAGTTTATTGTTTACTCAACAGTGCGCGGGATGGTTTGATCCGTTATCCATTGCCACCAGTGTTTATTCCATAAGCATTCACCCTTACGTCGTCAACTTTATCAATGGGCTTTTTGGTTATCTCGGCGCCATTCCGCTTATCGGGTATCTTTTTGCCTATATCCATAAGTTTATCCTGACGGTACTTTTTGCCCATCATGCGCCTTTCTTCAGGGCACACGGGATTCTTCTCGCTGTGTTTATTTTGTTAATCTCCTTTGGTATGGTATTCCGGCGTTACTGGTGCAGGAACCTATGTCCCATGGGGGCGATCTTTGCGCTCTTTTCAGACTGGTCATTGTTCAAGAGGAGCGTCTCATCCTCATGCACAAGCTGCGGCCAGTGTGTGGAAAAGTGCGGTATGGGTGCGATCAGTAGTGATGGGCATGGAACGAAAGAAGGGGAGTGTATCCTGTGCATGACCTGCCAGAAGGTATGTCCGGAAAACAGTATTACCTTTCGTGTGAAACAACCCGCTGAGCAAAGATATGGAATAGACCTTTCCAAAAGGGCATTTCTCGTAACCGGCTTAACCAGCGCTGTGATGGCGCCTTTGTTAAAATTGAACTATACAAAGAATACCAACAAGGGAAAGACCTCTCTTATCCGTCCACCAGGCGCCGTAGACGAAGGGGAGTTTCTTGCGCTCTGTATCCGCTGTGGCGAGTGCATGAAGGTATGTAAAACCAATGGGTTACACCCCACGTTATTGGAGGCGGGAATTGAAGGTTTATGGACACCTAAACTCATCCCCCGTCTCGGTTATTGTGATTACGGGTGTGTGCTCTGCACGCGCGTTTGCCCATCGGGTGCAATCAAGCGGTTAGAGCTGGAAGAAAAACGCGAGGTCTCACTAGGTAAAGCGCGCATAGACCATAACCGGTGTATCCCGTGGGTGGGTTACGCACGGCTGCCGGAATTGGAAAAAAGATGGCAGGACTTCAATTGTGGGGTATGTGAGGAGGTGTGTCCGGTACCCACAAAGGCCATTCATTTTAATACTTATGTAGATCCACAACAGCGGGAGATCCGCAGGCCTTTTGTACGGGAGGACGTTTGTATCGGCTGTGGCTTTTGTGAGAAGGTGTGTCCTGTACTGGGGACGTCAGCTATTGTTGTAGAGGGTATCCAGCCACAAACAAAAATACGAAGCCAGAAAGAATCGTTAGTTAAAATCGATAATTTCCTTCCTGAAACCATCGGAGGGTGGAAAAGGATGTTGAGACCACATACGTATGAAGGAAAGGAGAAACTTTATGAATATATTAATGGAGGGGCCGAACCCTATTTATCGTATTCGTTTATCCGTGTTTCTTACGCCGAGTATCTAAAAGAAACAGGCAAAAAAATACTTCTCGAAATCTGGGAATTTGGTTTACCGGAAGATGCATTTGGTGTTTTCACGAAAGATCGGGCAGGTGTTGATATAAATGTAGGTAACGGAAGTGCACTATTCAGTAACTGTCTCTATTTATGGAATGACACGTACTTTATAAAGATTGAGCCAAGGGATGGGGATGTCTTGCCTGATGAAGTTGTTTTTGTGGGTAAATCCATTATTGATTTAATACCTTATAAAAAAGTATCATTGCCAGTCATGATGGATTATCTTCCCACCCAAAACCTGATTCTTGAAAGTCCAAAATTCTTCCATAAAAAGATTGTCCTGGATAATATCTATATTTCTGACAATTTTATTGAAGATAATGTGTTTCGCTTAAGTGAAAAAACCGATGCCGTAGTTGCTGAATATAAACTTAATGCAGGCTCTTTGAAGCTCATGATCATACAGTATCCTGATATCCATACTGCAGGGCTTGCCTTTGATGATGTGGTAAAGTTATGGAGATCCTGGGGTGAAAAGGAAACTGTGGAAGGAAAGATTCATACCTTTCAGGATAAGGCGCTACGCTACACCGCGTGTTTGTTGAAATCGAATATACTCTGCATGACATTCCTTTCGCCAAACAAGGAGGATGCAACAACGCTGCTGAAACTTGCAACAGAAAGACTGGAATGAGAACAATTATTCAAATCGTTTCCTGATCGTTACAGGATGTTAAGGATAGTTTGACAAATTTTTTTGTTGCAAACAATGGCCATGCTTTGCTATATTGATGCAATTATAATCCAAAGATGTATATAAGTAAGTCT
The DNA here is from genome assembly GCA_013360945.1 of Candidatus Brocadia sp. GTDB lineage: Bacteria > Planctomycetota > Brocadiia > Brocadiales > Brocadiaceae > Brocadia. The sequence continues at coordinate 8,486 of JABWAQ010000019.1, read as the reverse complement.
TTTTAATAGTCGATTTATGTAAGGAATTGATGTAATGATAAGTAAAGAAGTAAAACAGCGGATCATTAATGATCTCAGGGTTCACGAAAGTGACACGGGTTCTCCTGAGGTGCAAGTGGCATTGTTAACGCAAAGAATCAATCATCTCAGTGATCATCTCAAGGAACACAAAAAAGACCATACCTCCCGTAGGGGGCTGCTTCAAATGGTAGGCCGCAGGTCGGCGTTGCTTAAATATCTATCAAACAGAGACAACGAGAGATATAAAAAGCTTATCAATAAACTTGGCATCAGGAAATAAAGCAAAGTTTTTAGGAGGGACCTATAGACTTATTCAAAATGTATAAAAATTTTAAGTTATTCATATCTTTTGCTGGTCAAAAACAAGATATAAATAAACCAGGTAGGAGAGACTAAATGGCGTATTGTAAAGTAGAGAGATTGATCGGCAAAAAAATTCTCAGTATAGAAACAGGCAAAATTGCAAAACAGGCTGATGGTGCAGCATTAGTCCGGTATGGAGATACGATGGTATTGGCTGCGGCGGTATCTGCACCAGAAGAAAACGAAGAAGCGGATTTTTTCCCTCTCACTGTTGATTATAGAGAAAAAACATATGCAGCCGGCAAATTCCCCGGCGGTTTCTTTAAAAGAGAGGGAAGGCCTACCTTTAAAGAAATATTAACCATGCGGTTAATAGATCGCCCCATCAGACCCCTTTTTCCGGAAACATACCTTCGAGAAGTTCAGATTATGTCCATGGTTCTTTCGGCAGATAAAGAAAACGACCCCGATATTCTTGCCATGATCGGTTCATCTGCGGCTTTGTCCGTATCAGGCATTCCTTTCTGCGGACCCACGGGCTCCGTAAGAGTTGGGCAAATCAATGGAGAGTTTGTTATTAATCCAACCCATGCTGAGCTGGCTACGAGCAGCATGGATCTCGTTGTTTCCGGAACGGAAGATGCCGTCACGATGGTCGAGGCGTCCAGCAAGGAGGTTCCCGAAGATCAGATGGTGGACGCCATCATGTTCGGGCATACATTTATCAAAGAAATCGTACAACTCCAAAGGGAATTGTTGGTCAAATGTGGAAAAGAAAAACAGCACGTCCCGCCTTTAAAGCTCGACATGGCGCTCCTGAAAAAAATTAAAGAAAAATACTACTCTGAAATATTGGAAAAAAATCAAACGCCGGGAAAAGAAGCACGAAAACAGGCATTACATGTGATACTCGATCAGATTATTAATGAATATTGTACCGATAAAGAAGGCGCCCCTGCGAAAAAAGCGATCAAAGCAATCTTTGAAAGGATTGAAACGATTATCGTTCGCGATCAAATAGTACAGGAGGGTAAGAGGCCGGATGGGCGAGGATTGAAAGATATAAGGCCTATTACCTGTGAGGTAGGGATATTGCCAAGAACTCATGGCTCAGCCTTGTTTACGCGCGGCGAAACGCAGGCTATTGTGGTGACAACTCTGGGCACAACTATGGATGAACAGAGAGTAGACACCCTTGAGGAGGAATACTCAAAAAAATTTATGTTAGACTATAATTTCCCACCCTACTGTGTTGGTGAGATAAAACCATTGCGAGGGCCAGGCAGGCGGGAAATAGGGCATGGGGCATTAGCCGAACGGGCTTTGGAGGCAGTGTTACCACCATTAAACAGCTTTCCCTATACCATTCGTGTTGTTTCTGACATTACGGAATCAAACGGGTCATCCTCGATGGCCACGGTTTGTGGAGGAAGCCTCTCCATGATGGATGCCGGTATTCCTATAAATGCGCCAGTTGCCGGTATCGCTATGGGTTTGGTAAAAGAGGGGGAACATGTGTGTATCTTATCGGATATCTTAGGGACGGAAGATCACCTGGGCGATATGGATTTTAAAGTTGCCGGGACATCGCAGGGTGTTACAGCGCTCCAAATGGATATTAAAATATCCGGAATCACAGAGAAGATTATGCGGGATGCTTTAACGCAAGCAAAAGAAGGCAGACTTCATATACTTAATGAACTCGCACGTGTCATTGAAAAACCAAGGGTGGAGATTTCTGTCTATGCCCCAAAAGTAGTTCATATCAAAATTAATCCCGAAAAAATTGGCATGGTCATCGGCCCCGGCGGTAAAAACATCAAAAAAATACAAGAAGAGACAGGCGCTAAGATAGAGATCGAAGATGACGGCACTGTGATTATTTCCTCCATACTTACTGAATCGTCGCAAAAAGCGAAAACATGGATTGAACGTATGACGGAAGAAGTCCAGGTCGGCAAGACCTATATGGGAAAAGTTCTTTCTTTAAAAGAGTACGGAGCCTTTGTAGAGATCATTCCGGGTCATGACGGGCTAGTGCATATTTCTGAATTATCCGATGGTTATGTTGGAAAGGTCGAAGATGTAGTACAGGTAGGTCAGGAGATTATGATAAAAGTTATTGGAATCGATGACCAGAAAAGAGTCAAATTAAGCAGAAAGGCCGCCCTTAAAGAAAAAGGCCAACCACATCCTTCCAGTGTGTAAAGAGCCGAAACCTAGTGGATTATGTAAAAGTTGTTTTTCGGTGAAGACGAAGAGGTCATTTAGAGTATTTAATTAAAAGGAGGTATTGTAGATAAAATTTATATACTTTTGTCGTTTATCTTTCAGTTTTTTAAGGGAGGAAAGAGAAGGCGTAAAGGACAAAAAAACAAGTTGCACGTTAAAGCTTTAACTGTTTTAAGTCGTATTTATTCACAATAGGAGAGCAATAGAATGGCAATAGGTAAAGTGAAGTGGTTTGATGCGAAAAAAGGGTTTGGTTTTATTGAGCAAGACGGCGGAGGAGATGTTTTTGTTCACTATTCCACTATAGCAGGCGATGGATTTAAAACACTGGAAGATGGGGAAAAGGTAGAGTTTGATGTCATTGAAGGGGCAAAAGGATTGCAAGCCCAAAAAGTAACTCGCGTCAATTCCTAAAATATTATATAAACAACATCATTGGGCCAGGAAGAAAGTGAACTCAACCGTCTTCCTGGCTCATTTTTTTGGTTAAAAGAATGTGATTTCGTTTTTAATTGGTGCAGCAATATCTATCGTGATTTTTATTCCCGTGGCATTTTTCTCTATGCGACGGATTATCGACAAAACAAAGGAACTTGAGAAAAGGGCGATGCACTCTGAAAGATTGGCTTTTGTGGGTACTCTGGCAGGGGGGTTAGCCCATGAAATTAAAAATCCATTAAGTACGCTCAATATCAATCTCCAACTCCTTATGGAAGATGTTCAGGGCATGACTGGGGGAAACAGCAAAAAGGCATTCGCAAAGATACAGGCTTTACAAAAAGAGACGCAGCGTTTGGAGGAAATATTGAATGATTTCCTAAGATTTGCGAAGGGACAGAAACTGGAACTGAAAGACCATGATATTAATGAGGTTTTGGACGAGGTGGTTGATTTTGTCACACCAGAAATAAAACAGAAGAAAATATTGATATTAAAAAGTTATGATGCCGATCTTCCTCCTTGTCGCATAGATAGCAATCTCATAAAACAGGCGATTTTGAATATTATTATCAATGCAGAACAGGTGATGGAAAATGGTGGGGAACTCATGATTCGAACATCCAGAAATAAAAAATTTATACAAATAGATATAACAGACACTGGAGCAGGCATTCCAAAAAATATCATTGATAAGATATTTCAAGTCTATTTTTCCACTAAAAAGACAGGAACAGGCCTCGGACTTCCAACAACAAAACGCATTATCGAAGAACATAAAGGGACTATTACCGTTCAGAGCGAAGAGGGGAAAGGCACCAACTTTTCTATTAAATTACCGGTAGACTTAAGAATTTATTAAGCCATGGCAGACCATACCGTTATTCTGGTTATTGATGATAAGGAAGATCACGCGACCGCTACCGCTGAGGCATTGCAGAAGGTGGGATATCAATGCCTTGTTGCTACAAGTGGCAGGGAAGGATTAAAAATCATAGAAACAGGGGAGGTGGATATTGTAATTACGGATTTAATTATGCATGACATCGATGGCCTGCAAATACTCAAGACGACAAAGGAGAGACTGCCTGAAGCCGAAGTCGTTTTGATCACCGGTTATGGTACGGTTGAAACCGCGGTAGATGCTATGCAGAAAGGGGCAGCTACGTATCTTTTGAAGCCTATCAATATAAATCACCTGCGTGCAGAGGTGAGTAAACTCGTTGAGAAGCAGGGACTTGTAAGGAATAATAAAGAGCTCCATAAACAGCTTGACGAAAAATTCGGACTTTCAGGGATCATTGGTAATAGTCCGAAAATGCAAAAGGTATTAAACGTCGTCAAACAGATTTCCGGAACGACAGCTACGATATTGATAACAGGTGAAAGCGGCACAGGGAAAGAACTCATAGCAAAAACTATCCATAACAACAGTCCCCGGAAGAATTACCCTATGGTCGTTTTAAATTCGGCCGCCATTCCGGAAAATCTCCTTGAAAGCGAACTCTTCGGACATGAAAAGGGCGCTTTTACAGGGGCACTGTATCAGCGGAAAGGGAAATTCGAGTGCGCTCACCACAGCACCTTGTTTTTGGATGAAGTTGGCGATATGCCGCTTTCCACACAGGTGAAATTACTACGGGTAATCGAAGACGGTGTGATTACCCGTATTGGTAGCAACGAGTCCATTGAAGTTGATGCCCGTTTGATTGCCGCCACAAATCAGGACTTGGAAAAGCTGATAAAAGAAGGAAAATTCCGGGAAGACCTGTATTTCAGACTCAATGTCGTTTCTATTAAATTACCACCCCTCCGGGAGAGACTTGAAGACACTGCCTTGCTCATTGATACGTTTCTCCGGGAATATTCACATCTATACGATAAAAAGATATCACATATTTCAACCGAGGCAAGAAAGATGTTGTATAAATATCCCTGGCCCGGAAACGTGCGGGAACTGAAAAATTGTATCGAAAGCATGGTAGTGGTGAGCACAAAAAATGTCCTGGATGTTGAGAACATACCCGATCATATCCTGCAGCGCAGTAGTGAAGCATCTCCTTCTTCTGGTTTGGTGGCAGGAATGACTGTGGAAGAAGCTGAAAGGGAGCTTATTAAAAGTACATTGTCCACAGTAGGCGGCAACAGGGAAGAGGCGGCAAGGATGCTCGGTATTGGCGAACGTACCCTTTATAGAAAGTTAGATCGATATGGACTTAAGTAAAGTTTGCGCATCGGACGGTCAGACGCTCTATTACAAAGCGCATACATACACAGAACTATCTCTTTGTAAAATACCCAAATAACTATGCTGGAAATCAAACTCTGTGCCAATTGTAAAAGAAGTCTGTCGAAGCATGATGTTGACTCCGGACAGGCCATTTATCAGGAAGGCGGAAGATTACTGTGCCGGGAGTGCTTAACTCTGAAAACCAGAAAAGAAAAGGGATATGAGGAAAAAGATTTTATCCTTGAGTCTCTCCTGAACGAAGTAAAAAACATAAACCGGGCGTTAACCTACGAGCCTGTTTCGTGGTTAAATATTTTGGCCTCTGTTATTCAATGTTTTGTTTTCGGCTCGCTCGTTTTTGCCTACCTCAATCGCAACAGTGACGTCCATGCGTATCTGTTGCTTGCATTAGTCTTTCAGGTAATGGCATTAACCTTTTTTGTGATAAAAAAGTAATTCCAGAGATAAATAAAAAATAACTTGACTTTAGTTGTCTTTTTTTTATAATAAGCATTGATAATTATTTAACAATGATTTCATTTTAATGGAAAGGAGTGCGTCATGAGTATAAAAGTCGGACAAACAGCACCTGAATTTACCTTGCAAGGTCTTGTAGATGAAAAGGTTCAAGATGTAAGTCTGGATACCTATAGAGGTAAATGGGTCGTTCTTTTCTTCTATCCACTGGACTTTACCTTTATCTGTCCTACAGAAATTACCGAATTTTCGAAACGGGACAGTGAGTTTGATGCATTGAATGCACAAGTAATAGGGATGAGTGTTGACAGTGTATATTCTCACAAGGCGTGGTTAAAAGAACTCGGGAAGATCAGTTTTCCCTGGCTCAGTGACATGACAAAAGAAGTTTCAAGAAAGTATGGCGTACTTCTTGATGACAAGGGTATTGCCCTGAGGGGCACATTCATTATTGATCCCGAAGGGAAATTAAGGTATCAATTGGTCCACGACCTGGGTATTGGTCGAAGTATCGAAGAGATTCTCAGGGTATTAAAGGCATTACAGACAGGAGAACTTTGCCCGGTTGAATGGAAGCCTGGTAAAAAGACATTAGGCAAGGCATAATGCTAATATTGGTGTTATAAATTTGCCAAAAAAATTTTACAAGGTAATACCACAAAAGGTATTATGAGGGGATAAATTGATCAGCGCTGATAAAACATTACGCTAAAGGCAAACCCTGAGTGAGCAGGGGATGCAAAGTAAAGGGTCTCTGGGTCTACTCAAGGAAGAAACTACAACAGCAGAAAGACAGCCTTACTGCCGAAGATGTTATAAACATTTTTGCAGTAAGGCTTTTTTTATTTTCAAAAAATGAACTTTATTACCGGGCCTGAACGAGTAGGAACATGTAGCGCGACATTTATGTGATTTTCAATTTTGTTGAAAAAATAAAGGACATAAACTTAATAATAAAAAAATCACTTGCAATTTTCTTCGTTTTTTACTTTAATACCGCGTACTCCTTACTCTTAAGGAAACCCTCATTTTCTATCATTTAATCTTCGACTTTGTTAGCAGAGGAGAGAATCCTGTGCAACAAGCTTGCTCCATAATAAAAAATTCTGGCAGTGCAGACGATCATCCAGCAGACGTCTCTAAGTTGGGTCATAAGCCGAAACTGCTGGACTGCGCCTGATGGAATGTCTGCGCTTGCGGGTTCAGGACATTGACTTTTCCCGCAACGAGATTCTTGTCCGCGACGGCAAGGGTGCCAAAGATCGCATCACGATGTTGCCAGAGTCACTCAAGGCGTCGCTTCGGGAACACTTAGAAAAAGTCAAGGCGATCCATGAGAAAGACCTGTCCGAAGGCTGGGGGTGTGTTCAAATGCCCGGTGCGCTTGACTGCAAATATCCCAATGCACCGAAGGAATGGCGCTGGCAATGGGTCTTCCCACAGGAAACCCGATGGAAGAACACAAAGACCGGTGAAGAAGGGCGGCATCATACCCACGAGACAATCCTTTAGCGGGCCGTCAAGGAAGCAATCCGCAAAGCTGGAGTTGTCAAGCATGCTGGTTGCCACACATTCCGTCACTCCTTTGCTACGCACTTGCTTGAGGCCGGTTATGATATTCGTACTATACAGGAGCTTCTTGGTCACAAAGATGTCAGCACAACGATGATCTACACCCATGTCTTGAACAAAGGCGGTCACGGTGTCCGGAGTCCCGTCGATGGATTGTAGGCCGGGTTATACAGACTGTATACTTAATGTTAGGCATAAGTAAAATGGGAGGATAATATTATTTTATTGGACATGATGAATATTCCGAAAGAACTTTTGGATAATGATTTAGTATTTCATTTTACTAAACCTTATGTTGCTATGGAGAGTATACTTCACAAAAACAGAATTCGTTTTTCTTCGCTTGTTGATATGAACGACCCATATGAATACAAGATTGTCTCAACAGGAGTATCCGCAGGGGGTGGCATATCAGAAAAAATGGCTTTGGAAGCGATGTTGAGATTGAGAGATACTATTTTATATAAATCTAAAATATTATCCTTAGTAAAGAGCAAAAACATAACTATTAATAATCCCTATCAGTTAGTATTTACAAAACCTAGATTATGGGCACAGTATGCAGAAGCTCAATATGGAGTCTGTTTAGTCTTTGGTTTAAGCGCGTTTCTCGATGAAATAAAAAACATGTATCCAAAACTATCTGTATATCATGATTACGTTGAGTACGATTTGAGCAAACATGAAATTAACTCAAAAGCCAACATAAGAAATTATGATAAGTCGTTAAGCTGTGAAGCTAATATTAAAACTCATATCGGTATTAATAAGAAAGACGTTTATTTTCGTAAATATGAAGACTTCGAAGATGAGAGCGAATATCGTATTGTTTTAATTAACTGGGAAGATAACGGAAAACATGATATTTATATTGATATAACAGGAATAATAAGAGGTGTAATTTTAGGAGAGAGATTTCACGCTATGTATGAAGAAACCGTGAAGGATATTGTAATAAATAAATTACATGCTAAATTGTATAGAATTATTTATAATGCATCTCATGTTGTTCTAAAACAATATGCCTAATAACCAGATGGACATGAAGGGGTCAGGGGTCACCCATTAGAAGGCTTTTGTCAAGCGAAAAAAATTCCCTCTGGCAAAAAATCGCAGATTTTCTGCTTCATCAAACGAAACACTTCTCTTGCCTGATAAGCATTCACTCCATTGACCGCACCCGTATTTTCTCTTATTTTTTGAGTTACGGATT
>JABWAQ010000018.1 GCA_013360945.1 Candidatus Brocadia sp. | reverse complement strand
AAAATTATACCGTATCATCAGAAACGTTTAAATTGTTAAATCGACAATGAACACTTATGGGTTTTGTTTATCTTTTCCGACTTGTTCGGGTTAGGAATATGTTGAATAAGATCTTTTTTGGAATCACTGCTTCTGTGGTTATGTTTGTCAGCGTCATAATATGTGGCGGTAATTTTATTTATGCGCAGGAAGAAACACACAAGCATGCTGAAAAGGCTTTGGCGCCGGAACATAAAACCGTTGAACCGCCCATATGTCCCACTTGCAAAGAAGTACGTGTAAGTCCAGTCAAGGGAAAGACACTCGCTGCGATGTCTATGGTTTGTCCTGGTTGCAAAAATGAGATAGGAGAGGTTTCGGTTCATCACTGTGATAAGTGCAACAAAGACGTCCTTGCATGCATACTTTGTGAAAGCACCTCAGCCGGGTTGAAAGCCGCTACCATGAAGAATCAATGCCCTAAGTGCAAGATGGAACGCGTAAGGCCAATAAAGAGTAAAACCCTGGCAATGTGGGAAATGAAATGTCCGAAATGTAAACATATGGTACAAGAAGCATATATTCAGCATTGTGATGAATGCGGCACAGAATTCCTGGCTTGTCCAATTTGCAGATCAGAGCAGGAGAAGATGCATCTCCCGTCAAAATAAGTGCAACATATAATAAACTGAAAAAAAACAAATTGACGCAGGACAAGGCCTTAGCCGTTCGGCTGAACTCACAAAGAGCCTTGCTGGAGGCAACCCTAAGAGTCGCCCTGCGATAAACACGTCAACTTATTTATGTCGCTTATAGTGGGGTAGGGTGAATCAAAGAAGTCCACCCTACCCACGATCATTTTTAATAAAATACGTTTATCCAACTTTTCGCATTCGACTATTTCAAATCTCTCAATGTGAAGAAGGCGCCCCATGAGGAGGATACATACTTTTGCCTGCCTCATACTTCTTGAATTGGTTGAATTCTTCCTCTGCTTCAGCGCTCATCCCTTTTAACAAATAGACGACACCAAGATAATTATGTGCTGTTCCCAGTTTAGGGTCCAGTTCCAAGGCCTTTTTGTGGGCATCTATAGCCTCATCCAATTTTTTCTGTTTGCAATATGTTAACCCAAGTTCATTGTAAGCATTGGCAAGATTGGGATTTAAAGACAGGGCTTTCATCTGCATCTGAACCGCATCTTCGAATTGTTCATTCATACGATAAACAACACCCAAACTATAGTATATCATGGGATCATCGGGTTTCAATGCCAGTTCTTTCCGGTATATTTCGCCAGCCTTGTCAAATCTCCCTTGAGTATAATATGCCTTTCCGAGCTTTTCGTAAACGCTTACCATCGTTGGTTCAAGCTTCAGCGCCTTTTCCCATGCCGCAATCGCTTCGTCGAATCCGCTCTTTTTGATGCTTTCCAACCCGTAGTTATAATATTCCGTAGCCGTCATATTTTCAGGTAATAAAACTTCTTTCTTAATCTCCTGGGTATCAGAGTCTTCGCCGCTCATCGCCTCTTTGTTCACGGCCCCACTATTTTCTGATGTCTCTTTTTTAGTGCAACCACATAAGGATAAAAATATAACAACGACGGCAATCGCTATTGCCGGTAAGTTTCTTCCTATTATTCCCATTTTTTTGATCTTCTCCAAAATAACAGTAGTAATTAATGAATCAAGAATGAACACACAATTTTATGTGCGGAGTAGCCGCAACCAAATTAACCACCTCTGAAAAATAACAAAGAAATCAGAAGGTCTTTATTAAGACATCCGCTGAGTCATGAAAAATGCAATTTCTTTAAATACCGTTTTGTCTTCGACGGGAATCTCGTCAATCGTTGTATAAGCCTGTTTTACCAGATTTTCCGCATACTCCTGGGCATATTGCATGGCATTATATTTTTTGTATACATCCAGCACCCATTGTATGTCGTTGTCCGTGGTTTCGTCCCTGGATTTTAACATAATCTCGCGCAGACGTTTTTTATCCTCAGCGCAAGCGACCTGCAATGCATGTGAATATAAAAAACTTGCCTTGCCTTCCTTCACATCGGAACCGATCACCCCCCCGCGTCCCTTGCCGTGTGTTAAATCGATTAAATCATCACGGATCTGAAATGCCGGTCCCATGGTCTTTCCCAACGTCCATATCTTTTCTATAACCTGTTCAGAGATACCCGATACAATAGCTCCACCAACCATTCCACACGCCAGATAGTATCCTGTCTTAAGCTCTACCATCTTCATATATTTATCGACTGAAAAATCTTCCGCAGCCCTTGCGTTGATGTCGAGCGCCTGGCCTTCCACCGTCTTTTCGTAGGTAGAGGTAAGTACCTGTAATAATTGTATCTTCTTTTCTAATGAGACTGGACTTGCTAATGTAATTTTATAGGCACATGCAAGAAGATAATCTCCGGCATTAATCGCATTGGCTGTGCCGTATTTCACCCATACCGTGGGCTGATCGCGCCTTATCGTATCGCCGTCCTCAATGTCATCGTGGAGGAGGAACATATTGTGCATGGCCTCCACAGCGAGGGCAAAAGGTATTGCATCACTGGGGTTTCCCCCCAATGCCTCACAGGTAATCAGGCAGAGTGCCGGCCTCACCCTTTTTCCTCCCGTCCGCATGTGATGCCATATAGGCTCACTCAGGTAATCTTTTCTATCGGGTGGGATGAGTTCCTGTAACAATTCATTTATCTTTGCACCATAGGCCTTAATAGATTCTTCTATGCGCATATCAAGCCTTAATCCTTTATTATATAACTTTACCCCGAATGAATAGGAAAAGAAAGCCTTCTTGTTTTCTCACACAAAACTCCTAAGACACGAAGAAATGCATAAAAAAAGAATAATCAATACCGAACATGGAATCCCGAAGTATGAAGGTTTCTTATCTCCTGCAAAGCAATAAGCAGTTGGCAGATTGCCTGCCGTCAACTGCTGGCTTCCAATGTCCAATGTCTACTCCCTTCCAAGGAACTCCCCCGTCCTTGTATCGACCTTAATTACTTCACCGTTGTTAATGAATAGAGGAACTTTTACCACGAGTCCCGTCTCCAGTTTCGCAGGTTTATAAACATTCACTACCGTATCTCCTTTCATGCCCGGGTCTGTTTCTACAATTTTTAAAACCACAGAAGACGGTAATTCCACTGATATCGCCTTACCCTCGTAAAAGGCTATCTTTGCCTGACTGTTTAAGGTCATGTAAGGGATGGCGTCTTCGATCGCCTCCTTCGGCAATAAAACTTGCTCGTAATTTTCAGTATCCATAAAGCAATAATTGTCTCCATCCTTATAAAGATACTCCATCACGCGATGGTCTAAGAATACATCTTCCAATTTATCAGTAGACCGGAACCGTTTTTGAACCACACTTCCCTGTTTCAGGCTCTTCAGCTTTGCCTGAACCATACCACGCCAGTTTCCCGGGGTTACATGTTGATAATCAACTACTAAATATAATTCACCGTCCATCTTTATTACGGTACCCCTCTTAATCTCTGTAGCGCTTACCAATTTAATAACTCCTCAATAAAATTAACAAAAAGCACATCTTATACAAATTCCATCATTATTGTGTCTGCAATAAACAAACCTTTTTCCGTGAGTTTCAACCTTTCGTTCTCATAACTCACGAATCCATCTTTTATTAATTTCTCTATTTGATCTCCAAATTGTTCTTCTATCTTATAACCAAACCGTTTGCAAAAATCGGCGCCCGATATACCCTGACGCAGCCGCAAGGACATAATCATTGTTTCTGACGCAAATTGGTCTTGCTGCAAACATTCACGGAAAGTCTTTATATTTTTGTTTTCCGTTATTCCATCGATATAAGTAAACACATCTCTTACATTCGAAGTCCTTGCACCATCAATAAAAGAATAAGCGCCTGCCCCCACACCCACATACCCCAGGTTCTTCCAATAAACGTAATTGTGGGAACATTCATAACCATCTTTTGCAAAATTTGAAATCTCATAGTGATTATAGCCATTACTTGTCAAATAGCGTATGGCTGTTTTATACATCTCTAATTCAGCAGATTCGTCCAGTCTATAGATAACCTCATTCTTTAAATCCGCCGTAAGCGATGTCCCATCTTCATATGTGAGGGCATACGTCGATATGTGTTCAGGATTCAACTCGACTAAAATTCTTAAATCTTTTTCCCAGCTGCTGAGAGATTGTTCCGGGCACCCAAATATGAAATCAATATTAATGTTCTTAAAACCGTTCTTTCTCAACAAAGCAAAGGCATTTCTCGCATCATTGCCGGAGTGAATACGCCCGAGAAGCTTTAATTGGCTATCTTGAAACGACTGAACGCCCAAACTGATGCGGTTCACAAAATATTCTTTTAACAATGTAACCTTGTTTCCGGTGAGTGTGCCGGGATTCACTTCAACGGTGTACTCCTGTATTTCAAAACATGGAATGTACCGGACAACACTATGGAGTAATTTTTCCAACTGCGTTTCAGTTAATATGCTGGGCGTTCCTCCCCCTATATAAACCGTTTTAAATGTATATTGCCATTGTAAAGCACGTAATTCCTTTTCAAGGGCATCAAGATAGCGGTCAATTATTTTAGTTTCCGAGACACTAGAATTGAAATCGCAGTAATTACATTTCCTTGCACAAAATGGGATATGCACATACAGGGCATTGGGGAGTGCTTCTCTCTTTACTGTCATTGCATACTTTAAAAACTCAAATTGTGTTAATATCTTACTGCCTTTTTTGTTCTGTACCCAACTACCATATTTTGTCCGGCGTTTGTAAGTTCTTTTCGTATAATATTTTTATAATACTGTAACCTTATATTCGGGTCTTCCAATATACCTTTAAAATGCTTTGTGAGGTCTTTATAAATTAGTTTAACGGGTATTTCTCTTACCCGCAATCCTGTCTTCCATGCCTGCATCCACAGTTGCAACGGCATACCATATCCATACTCAGTCAGATGAAACACCTTCAACCTTTCGACCCTATACGCCTTAAAACCGCAGAACGAATCTGTTAAACCAAAATTTGTTATACGATTTAAGATGCTTGTAATTTCTTTATTAATAAGAAATCGCTCCATCGGCACATCTTTGCCTGCCATTACAGGGAAAAAATACCGTGATCCTGACAAGACGTCATAGTCACAAAATGGAATTTCTGTCAAGAAGAGTGCAATATCTTCGGGTTCATGTTGTCCGTCGCCATCAATCGTTAATAGATAGTCATATTTTTTCTTGATTGCATACATGAATGCATTTATGATTGACTTGCCGTATCCAAGATTTCTTGAATGCACAATTATACGAACATTCCCGGCGTCTATTAATTCCTCACGAAGATGATTGGTCGAACCGTCATCTATAACGAGGATATCGAGAGAAAAGCTTTTGACCCTTTGAATGATGGTATATACATCAACTTCATTGAAGACTGGTATGGCAACAAGGATCTTACTTTTGTTCAGACGGTTAGGTATCATGGAGTAAGAATTGTGCGAAAAAAGACAATTCACGCGAAAGTTTAACGAAGAATCTCACGGAAAACAAAATTTATCTTTTATGATTTTATTATTATAAAAACCGATAGTTATATAGCAAGTAAAAACCCTCCCAGTCAGTACTTTCTGTAATATTAAAATGTTGACATCCCTCATGGTAACTGATAGAATTAGCCGCAAATTATAAGGAAGATATTTCCTTTTCCATAGATTATAATACAGAGGCACTCCTGAAGCGGGGCATGACAAACCATAACCAAATAGTTTCCTTCGTATTTAAAACGGCCGTAGTATCTCAAGTTAGTTGTTTTCATGGACAAACGACAGTTCATCTCTTTTTGTCTTTCAGGGTAAATAATCAGAGGTAAAATATTGAAAGTAAAAGTTGCTAAAACAGCAGGATTTTGCATGGGTGTCCGGCGGGCAATGGACATCCTTTTGGATGCCGCAAATGAAAAAAACGAGCATAGTAAAGTATACACCGATGGGCCGCTGATTCACAATCCGCAGGTACTTGAATATTTAGAAAAGCGCGGGATCCATGTCGTTAATGGACAAACCGACCTTTCTAAGAGCACCGTCGTTATCAGGGCGCATGGTATTACGCCGTCCCGCCGAAATGAGATTGAGAGTATGGGCGCAAAAGTCTGCGATGCCACGTGTCCTCACGTAATGAGGGTTCAGTCTATCATCAAAAAATATGCCGCACAAGGATACTCAACCATAATCGTTGGTGATAAGGGACACGCAGAGGTTATAGGTTTATTAGGGTATGCGGAAGGCAAAGGACACGTTGTGGAGGAATTGGAAGAAATAGAACAGCTTCCCCCGATGGACAAAGTGTGTATTGTAGCTCAAACAACGCAAGATAGGCGTATGTTTAAGGAGGCTATCCAGAGGCTTAAAAAGCGGTATTCAAACTGCGAATCGTTTGAAACTATTTGCAGTTCTACTTACAAACGCCAGGACGAAGTCATCAGTCTCAGCAGATCTGTGGATGCCATGATTGTTGTTGGCGGAAAAGGCAGCGCCAATACTACCCGGCTTGTGAAGATATGCGAATCTCAGGGGACGCCGACCTTTCACGTTGAAACTGACGCTGAGTTGGACATTAACAAGCTTAAAGAGTATGATACCATTGGCGTAACTGCTGGCGCTTCTACCCCAAACTGGATGATCAAAAGGGTCGTCGAAAAGGTGCATTCACACAAGGTTGGCAGGTACGGGAGGCTTTTATTTGGTTTAAAAGGCATTGCCAGTTTCTTCATCGGAAGTTGTACGTATGTAGGAATAGGTGCAGCGAGTTTAAGTTATGCAAGCGCCGTATTACTTGATATTCAGCCCCGATTAAGCTTTTGTTTGATTGCCGCGCTATTCATATTTTCCATGCAGGTGCTGAATCATTTCGCCAACAAAGAGGCCGTGGCGCTCAACGAACCCGCACGGGCAAAATTTTATGAAAGAAAACAAACCCTCTTTGTCGGTCTTGGTATTACGGGAGCGGTAGCATCCTTTATTTTAGGGTTTGTTTTGAGCAAGTCCATTTTTTTCTGCATTTTTCTTGCCAGTCTCTTCGGTATTTTTTATCGATTGGAAATAATACCCAAAAGCCTGTCTCGCATCATCAGGTATAGAAGCCTCGAACAAATACCCGGCTCGAAAGAAATCTTTTATAGTATCGCGTGGGCTGTCAGTACGGCATTAATACCTTTCCTCGGAGCGGAAAAAAACTTTATACCGTCGCTTGTCATTGCCATTGCTTTTCCATTTAGCCTCGCATTTATCAGGGCAGCTGTACTTGACATACGGGATATCCAGGGTGACCGTATTTTGGGAAAAGAAACGATTCCCATTGCTATTGGAAAAGAACGAACAAAGACGATCCTTTTCATAGTTACCGCATCAATTGCCGTTTTATTATTTCTGAGTCCGCTCCTTGGATGGACAACTCCGGTGGGATATTATTTGCTCCCCTGCGTTGCTTATGCGGGTGGTTATCAATACCTGTTTCAGAAGCGCATTGTATCTGAAGGTTTATTGCTCGAAACTATAGCCGATTTCAATTTTATATTTGCCGGTATTATGGCCTTTGTTTGGAAATCAAGTCATTTTTAAATCATCGGTAACTTTATGGAAGATAATAAGCACGGAGTATTCACTCAGTTTAAAAAAGACATCAGAAAAAGGATGTTGACAGGCTTACTATTAATCCTGCCTGTTTATGTAACTTTTTTTGTTGTAAAATTTCTCTTTAGTTTCGTTGGAGGCACGCTTGCTCCCGTTATCAAAAGAGTATTACAATTTTACGGTGTTGCCCTACCAAAGACATCACTTGACGAATTTATTATTACCTTTTTCGGGCTTATCCTTACATTCATCGCATTGTATTTTATCGGTATATTTGCCGCCAACTTCGTGGGTAAAGCTATTATTAATTACTTTGAAAACCTTTTAACGAAAACGCCTGTTATCAAAAGTATTTACTCATCCGTAAAACAAATCATTCATGCAGTAAGCTTGCCTGGCAAACAGTCTTTTAAGCGTGTGGTTCTTGTTGATTTCCCAAAAGAAGGTGTAAAATCAATTGGTTTTGTCACCGGTGATATAAATTATAATGATGAAAAAAAATTAATATGCGTATTTATCCCGACGATACCAAATCCAACCACGGGATTCTTAATATATCTTCCTGAAAACGCTGTTACAGATACGAATCTTACGATAGAAGTAGCGTTTAAAACACTCTTTTCTGCCGGTGTTTTAACACCTAAAGATTTGTTAACTTCATACAAGATAGAGCAAACTCATATTTCCCATTGAAATAATATCTCGTTTTAAACCAACTTACCATAAAATATGGATGGGAGTGCATGTCGGCTGGTGTCGGCGACGGACTTCAAATCCGGTCTGTCCCGCTTCTGGCGGGATAGGTGGGTTCGATTCCCACACGCTCCCGCCATATCGCTTACGGTAATTTTGTTCAACGTACAGCGAATCTTTATAAAACTTTAAGCTGTTCTTCTATAAACAAAGTCCGCAATAACTTATCAAAAGTAAGAAAAATACATTTATCTTCCCTTAAAGTTAAGGCTGTTGCTAATTGCAGGGAATCTAACGTTCTTAAACCGTGGCCACCATATTTCATCAGTAAGTGTGAGGCTGATTCGACAATATCAGATTGCAACAATAACCATTGGAAGTTACCCCTGTCTTTTTGGAAACATTGAATAACTTCGATGGCAACCCTCTCCTCTATCTCCTTTTCTCTTATCTTCTTTCATAGAGCTGAACGGAATTCCAAAACGGCAAGCTCTGAGAGGAGTATTTCTTCGACATCGTTGGAAAGGGCATCCATAACAAAATCAGCCCCTTCTTCCTGATGATAAAGCTTAATGAGGGAAGAAGTATCCAGAAATGCCTTCATACAGCGCTCCTGCGATCTTCTATAACCGCATCACTTAACGACCCTTTATAACTTTCCAATAGTTTCCTGGCCTTTTGGAATGAGAACTTGTTTATGTCAAGTCTTCTTACGGTTGGCGTCTTTACCTCTTCCAAAAAAGTGACTATCACGCTAACCGGTTTATCTGTTTTTATCTCCTCCCGAATAATCACCTTTCCATCCTTATAAGTACCTTTAACTGATAACATTTTACACCTCCCATTTTTAGTCGAATTAGTTTTAAAAACGTATTCCCAAGAGCCCTCCATTTTCCGTTGCATCCGTAAATATCCGACGGCCATAATCATTAAATTTGAAATCAGCACTAAAATCATTAGCAGGAATAGCATCGGAATTCATCGTACATAGCAAACATAAAATCATAGCAGAATATCTTCATGTTGCCAATGTCATGACTTCCAGATCGTTCAATGTTAACACCAAACTTCAGACCAGTCTTTGTAACATCAATTGAGAGTGTGCCAGGGGCTTCATAAAGCGCTTGAGAATTTGAGTTAAACAGAAGAATAGCTTTTTTATTTCTGCGCCTTTCTTTCGGGAAGATCGGTGCCTGATTGCTGCTGAAGCAGTTCAATTTCTACGGCAAGCTCGCTTTTCCCTTGTTCGAATGTTTTCAGGTTTTCTATCTTAATTGCCAAATCTTTCAGTTCAGCAACAGTTTTTTGGTGGTTATTCTGCAATTGTGTATATTCCTCTAGAGCACCGTGCTCTTTCAAAACAAGCATTAATTCAGCCCTTTTTTGAGGATGGCACTTGCTTCTCATTCTCTCTCCGCCCTATGTTGGTTTTTGTTCTTTCTATTTCTGCCCTTAGAAAGTCCTTTCTATTAGAAACAACCTGATTATGGAAGGACAAAACATCATCAATTCTTTTTATCACAGAGGGTCTGCCCCTTCATAGTCGTCTTTACATTCTTTTAGCTTTTCATAGAGTTCTTCAAAGGCATCGGAGATATATTTCAAAAAGTCGAGCCCAATACAATGTGTTTATATTCGGCGGCATCCATGGTTTTCCGCAGCTTATCTGCCGCCTTCCAGAGCTTCTTTTCTAACGGTTCATCTACTGAACCAATTCTTTCTTTTATTGTCCGGGCCATTTTTTGTCCTCATTCATTTTTGATCTTTTACGAGAAATACTCTATTCATGTAAATATTTCTCATAAACATGCTTTTAAGTAACCAATGAATTGACTTTAAAATAATTCAAAAGTCACGAATTATCAATAAATTAATTGTCTCCCAGGATACAAATGCTTATACTTAGTATTTATAGGATAGAATCAAAATTTCCTGGTAGTAAAGGAAGTTCTCATGCTCAAAAGACTACAAATCTCTGCCAGCGGCCTGGTTCAAGGGGTGGGATTTCGCCCCTTCATTTATAATCTTGCAACAAGGTTTTTCTTTGTCAGGCTTTGTACAAAATGATACGAATGGTATTTTCATCGATGTAGAAGGTCGTCATGACCTCATAGATGAATTCCTTGACTGCCTTATAAAATCGCCACCCCCTCACGCCATCATCGTAGACATCCACTCTATGATCGTATGCTGGTTATATCATTCAGAAAATAGTCGAGAAAGAGCTGATCGAGATGATCACCCTGCCTGAAAGTTTTTTTAAAATGAGAAAAAAAGTTTGCATTCTTACATTAGTTCTTATAAATTAGACATTCTTAAAAATGAAACGTATTGGAATTTCAAGCCCCCCCCATAATCCCCACGTTTACGGGGGGAAACAGGAGAGGAAGTCACTGAACACCTAATTAAAGGAGATGACATGACAGTACAAAAAGCTACTAATATCAAATGGCATCATGGCAAGATTACAAAAGAGGACAGGATAAAATTGATGAAACAAAAGGGGGTAACCATATGGCTTACTGGACTGTCAGGTTCAGGAAAATCGACCATTGCCGTGGAGCTTGAGCACGCCCTCATTGAGAACAAACATCACGCATACATACTCGATGGTGACAACATACGTCACGGTCTCAACAAAAATCTTGGTTTCTCGCCTGAAGATCGTTCCGAAAATATTCGCCGCATTGGCGAGGTGGCAAAGTTATTTACCGATGCAAACATGATAACCATTACGGCCTTTATATCGCCATACCGTCAGGACAGGGATAACGTCAGAAAACTCTTAAAAGACGGTGAATTTATTGAAGTCTATGTAAAATGCCCCGTTGAGGTCTGTGAACAGCGTGATACAAAGGGGCTTTACAAAAAGGCGCGTGCTGGCGAGGTCAAAGAATTTACCGGCATATCAGCGCCGTATGAAGAACCTTTGCATCCTGAACTCACAGTAGATACCTCAAAGATGACCGTAGATGAATCAACACGGGCAGTACTAAACTATCTTGAGGAAAAGGGACATGTAAAGTTTTGAGATAACAATTTAGATAACAATTTAGATAACAATTTAGATAACAATTTAGATAACAATTTAGATAACAGTTTACCCACCCCTTCCATACATCAATGCCCTGTCAGGGTTTTAAACCCTGACAGGGCTATCCAGACGATACACAATTCCCGTTCAGTGAAGAACAAGATGCGGGTGAATTGTTATCTTTTTTGAGAGAGAAAAAAGGCTAAAAATCTTTTATTATACTGAACCATGCGCGCTTATCAAATTCTTCCGAGCCATTTAAAGGTACTTCATACCCAGCCAGCACATAGAGTTCGTGACAAAGATCCCATCGAACTCCCGGCAGGAGATCGGTAAAATATTGCTTTCCTTCATCCAATCCAAAGCCCTTGTGTCCGTTTAATTCAAGAAAAGGCGTGATACCATGCAAAACACGATTTTCATACACGGTAAATGTCTTTGATACCGCAGCGCCGTAAAGAAATTCCATATCAGCGTCATCTTTGTCGTTTCCGCCCGTGGGGACGTCAACACCCAAAAAGGTGTGGAGGCTTATACGATGCCCCAGGTCTATCCAGCAAGCAAGTTGTTGTCCAAGAGTTGTTATTTCCTCACCTAATTCGCGATCTGCATCCCCCGTGGGAATGTTGATAACGGAACCTGTTGACAATGATACGGTATTGTTCTCAAAAAGCATGGCGCGCAGCGCAAGCCGTGTATCACCAAATCCAACGTTGTCGCTATCCTCAACGGTATTGACATGAAGCAATTTCGATTCTATATCGAGTTTGAGACGGAGCGTAAGGGGTAATTCTAAAGCAAATGCAAACTCATTGACGTCTGCCGCGCCATGATGTTCGTCGTCGATATACAGATAATTGAACCGGACTTCCCTCTTAAAGAATGCCGGTGTGATGCGCAAAAGCGGCACTCTCGGCGCTTTATCTTCGGTTTCTTCATAAGTATTCCAGGGGGTGAGCCATCCTTCAAGAAAGTTTGAAAATCCAAGGTTTCTCTGAATGCCATGATGTTCTGATGGTGTTTTTAATATTTCATTCGTGGACGCATTTCCCTTGATTTCCTGTACCCTTTCTTCATGTGAAAAACCAGAGGTTGTTTTAGCTACGAACAAACACAACAGACAGAACAAAACGGTAATACGGCAAGGCGTAGTCTCTTCTCCTTACTTCATAGTAAAAAAGCAGCAAAATAGGCAGGTTACAAACCCTTTACTCTCTCTCAAGCCATCTGGAAAATGTGAATAATCGGACATGTGGTCGCCCATGGATTTAAAATCAAATCGATGCGTTATCCCTCATTTTCCTGTAATACCTGGTGGGTTCCACCGCATTTTTTGCAGCGAAAAGCACTTGGTTCGATCTCTCCATGCTCATACATGGTTGCTAACTCCATGGCATGTTCTTCAGTATTTGCATAAGCAACAAGCGCATCTATTTCCGTGTAATCCTTGAAACAATTGAAAGGATGAACTTCACCATCTATAATTGTATATAAATTTTCACCCATAATCCCCCCCTTCTTCATGGTAAAAAGACTTTTTTCCCAGCCGATCTTCTTTCTGATATCGGACTTGATCATAAAACTATACAAAAATACGATAAAACAAACAATAGTAAATTCTCTTACATCAACTGAAATTTGACGTAGAATAGGATTACATAAAACCTTTGATAATAAAAATCCCAATTCACCAATTCCAAATCTTAATTAAATTGAAGAACATATTATAGGAATGCGTTATCATGAAAGCACGACAACGTCAGATACAATTAAAGTAAAATACTCTTTGATAAAAAGCAGGTATGACGAAAGAGGGCACCGTCAATGGGCGGCAATTGAAGCCAAAGCAATTGGGAGGGGTGGAATAAGCTTGGTTTCTGCCGCAACCGGTTTGTCAGGAACAACAGTCACCGATGCAATGAAGGAGATAGAGTGGGGTGAAGGCAAACCGGTCGGAATTGAAAAGGTTCGACGTGCAGGAGGAGGCAGGAAGCGTGTAACTGAAAAAGAGCCTAAATTATTGGAAAGCTTGGAAAAATTGGTTGAACCTATTACCCGTGGAGACCCTGAATCTCCTTTAAGATGGACTTGCAAAAGCACGAGAAAATTGGCTGAAGAGCTTCAGGCCCAGGGGTATCAAGTCGGTGACCGAAAACTTCTGCGCGAACTGAACTATAGTCTCCAGGCAAACCGAAAAACAAAAGAGATCACATCACATCCTGACAGAAATGCCCAGTTTGAGCATATAAACAAATTGGGTCTTCAGGCAAGTGAGTGGGTAATTTTGAGCAGTAAATTGGCTACAATATAGCATAAAATAAGGGGAAAAAGAAGTTTTATATGAGCGAAAAAATCTGTAAGATTTCTCTATGGGAAAAAAGAGCAGACTGCTGGACGAATATCGGTTCCCCGGATTTGGTCCGAAAGCGGAAATAAAGGGGATATTTGGAGACTCGAAGGCATGGGTTATTCAACTTAAGCGGACACAAAAAAACGGTATGCGGGTGTTGTGGAAAAATTCATTGGAGTTATTACGACAAGAAGGTGCGTCGGATACGGGATTTATCCTGTGGTGATGCACGGATTTCCTTGGAAGTAGAGGTGCGGTGAGTATTATGTCAGAAGTGTGAAAAGGCGAAGCGGGAGCAACTGCGGAGGTATCCAATAGCAGCGCCTGGGGTGATAGGGATAGATGAGGTATCTTTGAGGAAAGGGCATACGTATCGGATAGTGGTGAGTGATTTGGAGCGTAGAAGACCGATTTGGTTTGGAGGAAAGGATAGATCAAAAGAGAGTCTTGATATATTTTACCAATGGCTTGGCGCAAAGAAGGTAAAGAAGATACGGTTAGCAGTAATGGATATGTGGAAGGCATTTGAGAAGTCAACAAGAGAGAATGCGTCCCAATCTGCTATTCTCTATGACAAGTTTCATGTGATGAGACATTTGGGTGAGGCGTTGGACACAGTGAGGAAGATGGAATATGTACGGCTTTCTGGCAAAGACCGTTCCTATATCAAAGGGCAGAAATATACGCTTTTATCGAACAGAGAGAATCTTACCCTTGATGGACGCAAGGCGTTGAAGAAACTGCTTACGGCAAACAAACGGCTCAATACTGCCTATGTGTTAAAGAAGTCATTTGGACAATTGTGGAACTATCAGACAGAGGGATGGGCAAGGAAGTTTTTCGATAACTGGACGGAATCGTTGAAGTGGCAACGGTTAAAGCCTTACGAGAAGTTTGCAGAAATGTATAGAATGGCACTGGGGTGGCATTGCAGCTTACAGCAAACCCAAGAACAAAGTCTCATTAGGCTTTGTCGAAGGTCTTAATAACAAGATTCGGGTAATACAGAGGAGGGCATATGGATTGAGAGATGAGGAATATCTTCGGCTAAAAATTCTTACTTGTATGCTAAAAGAGATATAAAACTGCTCAAAATTACCCACTCGCTTGCCTGAAGACCCAATTTTATTTACCAGGTCTGGCTTGGCATAATAGACTGTCCATTTAAAATCTTCATTCGTACTGTAGACACTGATGCCGTAATTCTCATAGTATCCACCAAGGGCGTAACCATTTCCTGCCTGATACGAGTATTGACCGAGCTTAAACTTTACAGGAAAATCAAAGACCAAAGAGTCTACCCAGTATTCTTCAACGCGGGGAATCACCTCAGGCATGCTGTAGTTATCGACCTCTCCATAAAACGTATCGATTTTTTTATCCGACATAATCGGGGCGTCGAAGTCAAAAGGGCCGTTGCTTTCTAATTTGACAAAAGACGTAAGAACCTCTTTATATTCCACATTAAATTTCAGATCATAGGTATATCCCATGTAAGTAATACCGTCACTCTTATCACTATCAAGGTCAAGAGTATTCCTTTAATTATTGTATATTTGCAAATTTAATTCCGTACGGTCATAATCAGAACGAGTCGGAACTGGTAGCGCTACATTCATGTCGCTTTCCCGCAACGCTGAATGAGATTGTAAATACACCAAAATGTGGTATATTCGATTATTAAGCATAAGACTTCCATTACATGGGTATATTATCGAAAGGTATACATTTTGGAATTACTCAAAAAGAAATGAGTTGGATTTATCCGCATCAGATACATGAAGAATGTGTCCGGTTAGGAAAAATTGAATAAAGTCGAAGGACATAGGGAATAAGAGGAAACCGTATGACACATGCCGAGGAACTGGCTGCATTTGTTGTGAGAGCGTCATATGACGACCTCTCAGAGGTTGCTTGCCAGCAGCTCAAAATCCGGGTTTTGGATGCTTTTGGTTGTGCCATAGGCGCACAAGACGGTGAACCCATTCGACTGATCAGAGACCAGAATGAAGATTTTGGGGGTGCAGGACTTTGCACTATGATTGGTGGATTGCAGACGTCGCCAGACCGTGCGGCCCTTTATAATAGCGCATTGGTGCGCTATCTGGATTTTAACGATAGTTATCTTGCAAAAGGTGAAACCTGTCATCCCAGTGATAATCTTGGCGCGGTACTTGCCGCTGCCGAGTATGCGAAGCGAAGCGGCCGTGAGTTCCTGACCGCCCTTGCAGTTGCCTACCAGGTACAATGCCGCCTGAGTGATGTTGCTCCCGTGCGGTCAAAAGGATTTGACCACACCACTCAGGGGGCATACGCAGTAACAGCAGGCGTATCAAAAGCGCTGGGCTTAGACCAGAAGAAAACTGCCTATGCGATTGCCATCGGCGGTACCGCCTTTAACGCGTTACGGGTAACACGAACCGGGACGTTATCCCATTGGAAAGGGCTGGCTTACCCAAACACTGCCTTCGGCTGCACACATGCGGCCTTCCTGGCTATGCGGGGAGTCACAGGTCCGTTGGAAGTCTTTGAAGGTAACAAGGGCTTTATGGACGCTATTGCCGGAAGATTTGAGATCGACTGGTCACAGGAAGATCTGGAGCGAGTGACGCACACGATCCTGAAAAGATATAATGCCGAGATTCACTCCCAGTCAGCCATTGAAGGTATCCTGGAATTAAAGCGGGAGCATCGCTTTACTGCCAATGATGTAGAACGGGTTGAAATCGGGATTTTTGACGTGGCATACCACATCATCGGCGGTGGTGAGGAAGGAAACAAGACGAATGTCAGAACTAAGGAGGAAGCAGACCACAGCCTTCCCTACATGATTGCCGTTGCTATACTGGATGACCGGGTTATGCCGGAGCAGTACAAACCTGAGCGTATCCAGCGTCATGATGTTCAAACGCTGCTCAGTAAAATCCTGGTGCGTCCGTTGGAGGCTTACAGCCAGCGGTTTCCCGACGAGATGCCGTGTCGAATCAAGGTATCTCTCTATGGTAGCCGGGTAATAATTAAAGAAAAAGATGGCTACGAGGGCTTCCATTCCCATCCGATGAGATGGGAAACCGTGGTGCAAAAGTTTGAGCGATTAAGCGGACCGTATACAGATGCGCCTTCACGCCTTAAAATTATAGACGCAGTTGCCGATATGGAGTCAGTTCAGATTGCATATATCATGGAGCTGTTGGCGAAGGTTCGGATTTCAGCAGCTTAATATTGATAGGTTCGAATTTACAAGGTGGCACGGCCTTCGTCGTGAACTCCAGTCGAACGACAAGCTCGTTTGTCCGTGTTTGACTCATATAAGACTGGTTAAGGAGGACCAAAAATGGCTAAACGTAAAATCAACGACACAGAGCGTGCATTTTCTTTCCTAAAAGTCAATCAACGCCAATCAAAGCCACGCACACGGGGTGTTACCGAGATTCGGGGACCCTACTATACACCGATGGGTAAACATTATTTGCAGGACGTGCTCGATACTATGGGCGCCTATGTAGACACGCTCAAATTTGCCGGTGGATCATTCAGCCTCATGCCGCGGCGGGCAGTAAAAGAGCTCATCGACCTTTGCCACGCTCATAACGTGTGCGTTTCTACCGGTGGGTTTATCGAATACGTATTAACTCAGGGTGCGGACGCCGTCAATGGCTATCTTCAGGAATGTAAAGATATGGGCTTCGACATTATCGAGATTTCAAGCGGATTCATTACCATGCCACTGGATGATTTAGTGCGTCTCGTTGAAAAAGTACAGAAGATCGGATTGAATGCCAAGCCAGAAGTTGGAATCCAATTCGGATCTGGCGGTGCAAGCGCCGTAGCCGAGCTTGAGGCCGAAGGAACACGCGATCCGGAATGGACTATTTTACAAGCAAGGCGCTTTTTGGAAGCCGGAGCACATATGATTATGATCGAGTCTGAAGGGATTACCGAAAATGTAAAGGTGTGGCGGACTGATGTTGTGGCCAGGATCATCGATGCGCTGGGGCTGGATAACGTGATGTTTGAAGCGGCAGATCCTGACGTCTTTTCGTGGTATATTAAGAATTACGGGCCGGAGGTTAATCTCTTTGTTGATCACAGTCAGATTGTGCTGCTGGAATCTCTAAGGTCAGGCATCTGGGGAACAAAAAGCCTGTGGGGTCGTGTTCTCACATATAAGAATTAAAATCCAATTGAAATTCGATTATAAAACAGCCTGTTTTCATAAAACTTCTGTAAAGGAGGAAACGTGCGGCATGCAGCAAAAAAGAACTATAACTATTTAGTGCCTGTATCCTGTTTGCAAGCAGGATGATTTTCATAATTTCCTCAATACGTTAAAGAAAGGAAGGATGCTCTATGAAAGTAGCCGTCTATGATACTTACGTCGTAAAGAAAAACGGAGTAACAATGCACTTTGATATTATCGTCCCAAAGGATCAGACACACGAAAAGACCATTCAATATGGTCTTGAATATCTAAAAAGGGTGGGACAAGAAGGGCAACCACTCACAACGAAAGAATGTCGGTTCTGCCATATGGAAGACGCACCAGAGAATGTTGAAAATGCCATAAAAGAGAACGGATATTACATTTACGAAATGGAGGGGTGTAAATGAGAAATACACCATCCGATTTTAATGTGAGGCTAGCATGGAATTTAAAAATTTGACAAATACTATAGCAATACCTGTTTTAGGTCTTGGAACATGGACTATTGGCGGAGGAGATAAGGCAGACACTACGCATGATGATGAAGACATTTCTGCAATTAAAACGGCGATCAAACTTGGGATAACACACATTGATACCGCTGAAGCGTATGCACAAGGCCATACAGAAGAACTGGTTGGAAGGGCAATCGTTGGTTTTGATAGAAAAAATCTATTTATCACTTCGAAAGTTTCACCGGATCATTTAAGCTACGACGATCTCCTTGCTTCTGCAAAAGGAAGCCTGCAAAGACTAAATACGGATTATATTGATCTCTATCTGATTCATGCGCCTAATCCTGACATCCCAATACAGGAAACCATGAAGGCAATGGATTTTTTAATTGAGCAGAAGCTGATTAGGTGCATGGGGGTAAGTAATTTTGCGGTTGAACAAATAAAAGAAGCGCAGAAATATACGAAAAACAAAATTGCTGCGAATCAAATTGAGTACAACCTGCTCGTAAGGAATAAAGGTAGAGTAACGAATGATATGGAATCAAAAATAATCCCTTATTGCCAGGAGAATAATATTCTTATCATCGCATGGAGACCCCTTGCAAAGGGCGAACTCGCAAAACCCGGGTTTACAATCCTGGATGAACTGGCCAAAAAATACAACAAGACGCAGTCTCAAATTGCGATAAATTGGTTAATTTCTAAAAAAGGAATTGTTACCATAACGAAATCAACAAAGGTTGAGCACCATAAACAAAATTTAGGCGCCATTGGCTGGAAATTAAATCAGGAAGATATTAATCGATTGAATAATGAACTTATAAGTTGATCTAAGCCTGAGTTGCATAGACTCTTTAATAAAAGGATGTTTGGATGAAAGACCGGATTAAGATTAATGACCGCATCACGTCGGCAAGCCAGCCGTCCAAAGAAGAAATTGAAAAACTACCGCAACAGGGATTTAAGTCAGTTATCAACCTCCGAGCTTCAGAAGGCTATGTCAATTGGATTTGCATGTGATATGCCGCAACTGAAAGATTTTTTTATAAACTATATTAATCAACATAAGTAAATTCTAACTGAAATGATCCAGAGCTTAATTAATCTGAAAGTGGATTATTTACACTCGATAAAGAATAAGGAGATTTTAATTTACCATGTTTAAAATAAAACGTGTTTATGAAAAACCGGATGAAGACGACGGGTTAAGGGTGCTGATTGATCATTTATGGCCACGTGGCCTTAAAAAAGAAGATGCCAAAATTGACCACTGGATGAAAGAAATTGCTCCCAGTGATACGCTCCGCAAATGGTTTGGCCATAAAGAAGAACACTGGCAGGAGTTTAAAAGTCGTTATACGGAAGAGTTGAAAGACAAAAACGAACTTTTGAAACAATTGATAGATTTAGGGAAAAACAAAAAAGTTTCTTTGTTATACGCCGCCAAAGATGAAGAAAGAAATAATGCACAAGTACTTTTGGAGATACTGAAAAAGAAGTGATTTGTGATTACCCACAGCAGAAGAAAATTGGTAAAGGTTTTATTACATTAATCTAATATTTTAAAAAGCATCTTCCTAAGTGAAAGAGAATGAAACATATGTGCAGCAAAACAAACTTGCTAAAGATTTTTAATCTGTTTTTGTTCTTAGGACTGTTAGTTTCTGTCGCCGTGTGCGTGAAAGCTGATGGTCTGCACAAAGAAAACCAGGCATTGACTGAAAAATCTTTGCATTTACGGGAAAAAGCCGTTGAAGTTGAAAAGCAATACCCGCTTGATGTAAGGCTAAGTCCGATAATAACTGCCGCGAATAAAATATGCGTCGAATGCCATGAAACCCTGGCGCCTGCGCTGGTAATGGAATGGAAGCGATCGTCCCATGCCCAAAAAGGGGTGGGATGCGTTGATTGTCACAAGGCAAATGCTGGAGAAATAGACGCCTGGCAACATATGGGCGCCCTGATATCTACGCTAGTTACACCAAAAGACTGTTCAAACTGCCACATGACTGAGTATAAAGAATTTTCAAGAAGTCACCATGCTAAAGCCGGAGAAGTCCTTGATAGCCTTGACAATGTGCTTGCCGAGAAGGTTATTGGACTCCCTGGTAATAATGCAGATAATGTTATCGGTTGCTTGCAATGCCATGGAAGCATTATAAAATTTATGCGCAGTGATACTGGCGAAATATTGCGGGAAGAAGGAAAGCCAGTGATTGACCCTAATACATGGCCAAACAGCGGAATCGGCCGGCTAAACCCTGATGGTTCAAAAGGTTCGTGTCATGCATGCCACTCGAGACATTCATTTGAGGCAAAATTGTCCAGAGCACCTGAAAATTGTGGTAAATGTCACATGGGACCTGATCACCCCCAAATGGAGATTTATCGTGAATCAAAGCATGGAATTGCTTATACCGCTAATATTAGCCGCATGGCGCTGGATAAAGAAGGTGAATGGGTTTTGGGAAGAGATTATACCGCGGCTCCGACTTGTACTACCTGCCATATAAGCAGCTATATGACATCAGAAGGGCAACATACGGCCAGTAATCATGACGTTGGAGATCGAATTAGTTGGACACTACGGCCTGTTGTCAGTACAAAAATAAACTTGGTAATATATGACGACGGTTTTAAGGAAGACTATCCCGATACCAGAAGACTGCCTGAGATTGGAGAAGAAGTTCTGGTGACTGAGAAAATCTTGCAGGAGGAAAAGTTGGTTAACAAGATCATTTCAAAGCGTGTTTCTAAAATTGTAACCTGGCAAGAACGACGCGAAAAAATGAAAGGAGTATGTAAAAATTGCCATAATCAAACTCACGTCAATAATTTTTACCACCAATATGACAATCTTGTAAAGCTCTATAATGAAAAGTTTGCGAAACCTGCACAGGCTATGATGGTTGCGCTGGCAGAGGATGGAGTTGTAAATCCAAATGCCCCATTTGAACAAGAAGTACAATGGATTTTCTGGGAATTATGGCATCACGAAGGCAGAAGGGCGCGGCACGGGGCAAGTATGATGGGGCCTGATTATACTCACTGGCATGGTATGTATGAGGTAGCAAAGCACTATTATATAAAGTTTTTACCTGCTGTAATTACTGCCGCTGCAAGAAAGAATGATGCGTTGAAGGCAAAATACGAGCAAAAAATTGAAAAATTGTTGAACCAGGAAGAACATTTGTGGATGAAAGGACTTTCTGAAGAAGAAATCCATGCATTAACGTCTACTTACGAATACCGCTATCATGAATAGACAGATTGTCGCTAAGATTGAAGAAAGAAATAATTCACCAATGAATTTGAGGGTATTGAGAAATATATGAGTTGGACATGTCCCTATCAGACAGATAATAACTGTGTCAGGTTGAAAAAGTTGTGCCAACCTTTGCAGAAAGGTTGTGTGCTGGATGAGAAAGTTACCTTTATTGATAATCAGTTGGATTTTCAAAGTAAAAAGAATTTGAGAAAGGAGGACGATCGGGATGGTAAAATTAGATCCAATCGCCGAATTCAGAGAAGATCACAGGAAAGTAAGGGACGGATTACTTGAATTAATGGAAGCTTTGCAATCAAAGGATGTTGCTAAGGCAAGAAAAATACTTGATACGATAAACGTACTTGTCGGTCCACATTTCAGATACGAAGAAGAGGTACTTTATCCAACGTTACGGGTATTTTTGGGTGAATATGTCGATCAGTTACTCACGGAGCATGACGGTGTTATAGCCACTGCCCGTTCTTGTGCTGAGTTGTTAAAAAAGGATCACCTGACAGATGAAGAGGCAAAGCTGGCTGTTTCTGCGGCAAGGGCGCTCCTCATTCATGTCTCAAACTGTGACGGTTTGTCGATACTTTCCGAAAGATTGAATAAAAACGAAATAGCTGATTTAAGCGAGAAACTTGCCACCGCGAGAAAGGCGGGCGTTCCTTTGTTAGATTGGGCTGAAACTATAAGGAAAAAATAGAAGTGAAAACTGATACGAAAGGCTTGTCCATAATTTTTCATAGTGGCTCTTATGATCGCGTCTTTCACGGTTTTTCCATAGTGCTGGTAGCCTTGGCTTTAGGCAGAGATGTAAAATGTTTTTTTACCTATTGGTCGTTACAATATTTGGTAAAAGGAAAATCCGTGTTCCAGCTTAATGAGGAGGGAGAGTCTCACAGAAAACTACTGGAAGATCATATGAAAAAAGGCCATATTCAGGAAATCTCAGAACTTTTCATACAAGCTAAGGCAATGGGCGCAAAATTTTATGTCTGCACCAATTCTATGGGCTTGTTAAATATCTCCCGGGACGAACTGGTAAATGAGGTAGACAAGAGTATGGGGTTAACCACATTTCTTGCGGAGACCGTCCATGATCAAATTATATTTATCTAATAAGGAGATCAAAGATGATGAGCAACAACCCAATACAGCTACTTGAGGATGAACATCTTATTATTGCCAAAGTGATCGCCGCAGTTCCAGTGCTGGCTGATCGACTGGAAGCTGGCCAGACGGTGGACTTGGAAATGCTTCATGGAGCAGTTGAATTCCTGCAAATCTTCGCTGATAAATGTCATCACGACAAAGAAGAGGCTTTACTATTTCCAGCTTTGATTAATAAGGGTATCCCACAACACGGTTGCCCTATAGGAATGCTGACGTCCGAGCACAAACGAGGCCGGGTGCTCGTCACAGAGTTGACCGGTGCGGCAGATACCTACCAAAGCGGTGATCCCGATGCCAAAAAGACGGTGGTAAAGAGCCTGAGAGAGCTTGCCGCGCTGTATCCCAGTCACATTTGGAAGGAAGACTATCTACTGTTTCCGCTAACCAACAAGGTACTAAGTCTGGAGGAGCAGCAAGCCTTACTTCGGCAATTTGAACAAGTGTGGGATCTGGTGGGCCGGGATGTGCATCACCGCCTGAAACAATTTGCCGAAGGGCTTTCCGAAAATGCTCAAATTTGTTAAAAATTAAGCGTCAAGTTTTTCTTAAGCCTTTTGGATTTGGTTTTGAAATAACCATCAGCCGACGTTTTTCAGCAAAGTAATGTTATGTTACCATATGTCTGGGCAAAAATAAGACTATTATCTTTCGATAAGATTATACGCTGGCTCAATCGTCAGCAATTCTCCGAATCAGTTGCACTTGCTGTAATAGCGATACTCGTTGGTCTCACGAGCGGTATAGGAGTATGGCTCTTCAAGCAAATGTTTAATGCGATATATCAATATACATTTGAGGGGATAGATACACCTCTGGGTTTTTTGCACCAGAAAGAAACCGCTCTTCGATTTTTTCAGGATTTGGCAAAATGGGCCAGTTTTGAGAGAATAGGAACCGTCCTGGGTTTTCTGGGAAATTGGATGTACTTCTTTATACCTGCCCTTGGCGGTCTTGCAGTTGGACTGATTTCCCATTTTCTTATTGGGAAAGAACGATATGTGGGCGTAGCAGGTATTATGGAATCCGTAGCATTAGGGGGCGGGCGACTGCCATATCAGAGAATACCAACCAAAACAGTTGCCGCTGCATTATCTCTTGGTTCTGGCGCTTCAGTTGGACCCGCAGACCCATCCATTCAGATTGGTGCATACCTAGGATCAATGTTTGGTCAACTCTTGCGCCTTTCTGATGAACGGATTCGTGCACTCGTTGCATCGGGTGCTGCAGGCGGGGTCGCTGCAGCCTTCAATGCGCCTATTGCCGGCATATTTTTTGCCTTAGAAATTATTATAGGTGAGCTGAGTGTAAACGCCTTCGGGGTGGTGACATTAGCATCTGTGATCTCATCTGTGTTCACTCAGGCCGTATCAGGACGTCAACCTGCGTTTCACATCCCTGCATATGCTTTTAACTCCGTATGGGAACTACCGCTCTATTTTGGATTAGGTGTGCTGTCCGGACTCAGTGCGGCATTCTATATTCGTTTGCATCATTTTACGCGTAGTATCTTTGATAAATGGAATGCACCACGCTGGCTCAAACCAGCAGTTGCTGGTCTCTCCGTAGGCTTCGTCGGAATGCATCTGCCGCAGATATTTGGCACAGGTTATGCCACAATTGAAGACATTTTAGGCGGCAAACCGCTGACGGTGCCCCTCCTGCTTTCGCTGGCGTTTTCCAGGCTGGTGCTAACGCCGATTTGCATTAGCGGCGGTTTTCACGGCGGTGTATTTGCTCCTTCCCTTTTTGCAGGCGCTACACTTGGAGGTGCTTACGGACTGACTGCACAACAATTTTTTCCTTCTCTCAACATTTCGCCACCTGCCTTTGCAATGGTAGGGATGGCCGCAGTTTTTGCAGGCACAATACATGCTCCGATTACCTCGTTCATCCTGCTATTTGAAATGACCAATGACTATCGGATTATTCTGCCGCTGATAGCCGCAGTAAACGTAAGTCTGTTTATTTCGTGGCATTTACAGCACGATTCCGTATATACCTTGGGACTGACCCGCAAGGGCATACGCCTGCAACGAGGACGCGACGTTGACGTATTGGAAACAATTTTAGTGCATGAGGTCATGGAGACTGAAATCGTTATTTTGCGAGAATCTGATTCGTTGGCAATAGCAACCGATTTATTTACCAGGAAACGACAACACGGATTGCCGGTGCTTAATAATGCAGACGAATTGACTGGTATTATCACGGTGCAGGACATTGATCGGGCTCAGGATGACGATAGTAGTACGATGCGTATTGTTGGCGAAATCTGCACGCGGGAGTTGCTTCTTGCATATTCTGAAGAGACGATTGGCGCCGCGTTGCGGCGTATAGGAGTGCGTGACGTTGGTCAATTACCAGTCGTAGCGCGTGAAAATCCGCATCGTTTAGTAGGTTTGCTGCGCAATACCGATATCGCACGTGCCTACGATCTGGCAGTAACCCGCCGGGCGGCAATCCGGCAACGCGCGCATTAAAAATATCCTGGCTGGTTTGACGTTGTAAAAACTCTTTGATTGAAACTGATGGTAGAGAATATTTTGGTCATTCTATACAGAATATATATGGACTGACCAAGGCCAACAGATTGAACCAACCAGAATTATTTTGAATTATCCTAACCCGAACGAGTCGGAAAAGATTACCAATACTCTTTATGAACTCCGACATCGTTTCAATGACTCAACGTTACTCGTAATGCTATATCATTTTTTATTTGATTTAGTTCGGGTTAGTCAGTAAAAACCCCAGAGGTAACTGCTCTTGTATTTTAAAAAAGTACGAGCCTCTACAAATTGGCTTGTAAGCCTTGTATTACATGACAATCCAGTTAATGATAAAAATATTTTTGCCGAAAATGTAAAAATATTTTTCATAAGACACTAAGGTATCAATCATGGAAATCAAAAAGAATATTGTTGTCATGGGAGCAGGCTACGGGGGAATTACCGCTGCATTGAGGTTGGCAAAGTTGTTCCGTCAACATCCTGAATATCAGATACATCTTATTGATAGAAACCCTTACCATACGCTCAAGACACAATTGCATGAGGCAGCTGTTCGAAAGACAGAGATATCCATTCCTATCAAACGTATTATACGAAGACAAAATATTTTTTTTCATCTTGGGGAAGCGACCAGAATTGACCCTATTCAGCACGTTGTTTCTATGGAAGATGGTACTTTGCCATTTGATTATATCGCAATAGCGCTGGGTAGTGAGGTAAATTTTTACAATATCCCTGGATTGCAGGAAAACTGCTTTCCACTTCAGACTTTGGAAGACGCTCAGCAGATATATAAATATATTAGTAAACTCTGCACTCATGCGGCATCAGAACCGGTTGAAGAGCGGCGAAGAGATATGCTCCGATTTGTCATCGGTGGCGGTGGTTTGTCAGGGGTAGAGTTCGCTGCTGAACTTGCAGACCATGCAGCAAAGTGCATCCGCAGCTCTCATGTGAACCCTCAAGAGGTTGAAATCATCATTGTTGAATCGGGTAGCCGCATAGTCCGGAGAATGGATGAATCCTTTGCAACGCATATTCATAAGAACCTCCTTGAAAAGGGTGTAAAAATCATACCAAAATCAAAAATCATTGGCCGAACACCGGACACTGCAACCCTTTCTTCAGGTGAAGTTTTGAAAACAAAAACTTTAATTTGGACAGGAGGAATTCGCATCGGTGAGCTTGCAAGAGAAAGTGGGTTGAAAATCGGACAATCCGGGCGTATTATTGTTGATAAGTTCCTTCGGGCGGAAGATTATCCTTTTATTTATGCCATTGGTGATAATGCCCTTGCAATAAATCCTATAACAGGAAAACCTGTTCCTGCTGCTGCCCAGTTTGCATTGCAGCAAGGACGACTAGTAGCGCACAATATTTATGCCGATATTTTTGCGGGCGTACGGAAACCGTACCATCCAAAGGTCTTGGGCGAGGTCGTCAGCCTGGGACGTCACCTTGCTGTGGGATGGCTAGCCCTGCCCTTCCTGAAGAAAATTACATTTGTCGGTTTTTTAGGAAGTCTTCTTAAAACAGCCGTTCAGGAAAAACACGTCTTTCTATTGAGAAAAGAGAGTAGGAATTGGATAACATATTAACAGATATTCTATTGATCGGCGATAGTACAAAATAAAACCTCGTGATAATATGATAAATATTGCGTATTATTCCAATCAAGCACTGAAACTTACTGAAAAGGAGGAAAGACCCAGTGAAGAAAAGAAGGATTATAATGTTTATTGTATTTGTCATGTTTACGTTCATGATTTTCAGCAGTCATAATAATATATATGCCAATCATCATGAAAAGGAACATGGGTGGGCTGTCAGCGTCGCTGAAAAAAGAACACTTTACGTAGCACACTGGACACATACTCCGGAAAATTGTCCCGGAAGGAGCGGTGATGGCGCAAAGATGCTGAGCAAGTTCTGGGAAGGAAAAAAATTAGCCGAAGAAAAAGGCATAATAATACTGGGAGCATATGTGACTGTAACAGAACATGATTATTTTATAATCTTTGAAGCAAACGATTATGCAGCAGCAGTAGAATTTTTTCTTCCGTTGGTACCCAGCCAAACCGGAAAAATTGTACCCGTGCTTACCATGGATGAATGGCTAAAGATCATGCCAAAATAATATATCGTTACCGAAATTCAAGGTTTGTATCTACGTGTAAATTGCCGAAGGCCTAATTTACAATGTTTTTACACAAACCCGTTAGTCCTCAGAACGTGGAATAGACCGTCTCATTCGTTTTGTCTCACCCCTGTGATGTTTGGATTCCAAACGGCGTTTCTTCGATGTAAATGTGGGTTTTGTCTTTCGTCTGAGTTTGGGCATGTCGGTTGCCTTACGAATTAATTCAACCAGACGTTTGATCGCATCCTGCCGATTTCGTTCTTGTGTACGGAAACGGCGGGCATCAATAATGAGGTCGCCGTCTTGGGAGACCCGCCGGCCGGCAATAAGAATCAGACGTTCACGAATGTCACCGGGAAGCGAGGGAGAATTGTTCACATTGAAACGGAGTTGCACGGCGGTTGCGACCTTGTTGACATTTTGTCCTCCAGGGCCGGGAGCGCGGATGAATTCCAATCTGATTTCATCCTCATCAATTGAAATAGTACGTGTAATCCGGATCATATTTTATTTCTGGCCCGTTATGAACAAATGGCGTGCGACCGCCTGACACACGCATAGCCGTAACCAAAAGGGTTATGCGATGTTGACAACAATACGAAGTTTGTTTTTTCCCATGAATTTGAAATTCAAATATCGAAATCCGGAACAAATTCTAATATCAAATGAAAGAAATTCGAAGCATGGCTTGAATCATTTAAATTTTGAAATTGTTGGAATTTTTAGTTTCGTACTTCGAACAAAAATTTATACGAAAAGAAGTATTTACAGGGTAGTGCTATCAATATTTGAGAAATCTCAGTACTCCCCGTTTATTCTTGGAAGAAAAACTTTTAACTCTCACTAATCGTCACCTTCGTCATAATATCACCTTGACGGATAGCATTGACTACATCCTGACCACTGGTTACCTTGCCAAATACTGTATGCTTGCCATTGAGGTGCGGCTGTGGTGAATGCGTGATGAAGAACTGACTGCCGTTGGTATTCGGTCCGGCATTGGCCATCGAAATCACACCGGTATCATGGGTCAGCGGATTGCCTTTTATTTCATCTTCAAACCGGTAACCCGGCCCGCCTCTCCCACTGCCTGTCGGATCTCCGCCCTGGATCATGAAGTCATCGATTACCCGGTGAAATGATACTCCATCATAGAACCCCTCCCGGGCAAGGAATACAAAGTTGTTGACCGTTTTGGGGGCATGTTTTGGATATAATTCTATCTTGATCGCCCCCCTGTTGGTCTCAATTGTCGCATCGTACGTTTTCATTATGTCGATTTGCATTGCCGGTGTGCTGCTCCATTGTTTGTTGGACACGGAAACTCCTTTCTAAAGAATTATGTTTTGATATACAGAATTTTTCATCATTCTGAACATGGATGAACAGTAACAATTTGGTTTTTCGAAAAATCTCAATAAAAAATCAGGTTTTATCGCTCTGGTAAGGGCAAAGTGTTTGCCGGATAAATAAGAATGTATCTGTATTAACTTTAACAAATGTCTCGCCACTATATTGTTTATCCATTCTATCGTATGCGTGGTTCCGACACCCCTGCTTCATGGAATGTGGCCATTTCATTTAATAATTTTACTCCCGCTTCTACAAGATTCATACCCAATGCGGCGCCGGTTCCCTCACCCAATCTCATGTTTAAGTCTAATAATGGAATTTTATTCAATAGTTTTAGCATCACCCTATGCCCCTTTTCATCTGAAAGGTGGGAGGCTATCAGGTACTTGTTCACCTTGGGTTCGATTGCATGGGCTATCAGTGCACCAGCCGTTGAAATAAAACCATCCAGAATTACTGGCACACGATGCCGTGCAGCGGCTAAACACAAACCGGCAAGGCCACCAATTTCATATCCTCCAACCTTTGCCAGCACATCTATCGGGTCGCTGGGGTTGGGCTGATTCACATCGATTGCCTTTTTTATGACGCGGATCTTTCTTTGAAATGACTCATCATCTAACCCCGTCCCGCGACCGGTTACTAAAGCAACATCCATGCGACCTAAAACGGCAAGTATGGCGCTGCTTGGAGTCGTATTGGCAATCCCCATATCTCCCGTTCCGATAATATCCAGCCCTTCTTCAAGTTCTTCCTCGACCAATTCAATACCAATCTCAATAGACCGAACGGCCTCTTCCCGTGACATCGCGGGACCTACCGCCATATTCTTTGTACCAAGACCAATTTTCTTTATTTTTAAACACGACCCGGCCTCCAGGTATGATGCCACCCCGCAGTCAACCACAATCACCTTCGCACCGACATGACGTGCAAGCACGTTGATAGCCGCCCCCCCTTCCACGAAATTTCGCACCATCTGACTTGTGACCTGTTGTGGAAATGCACTTACATTTTCTTCAACAACGCCGTGGTCGGCCGCCATGGTAAAGATCTTCTTATGACGTATGCTGCACTTTACATCACGTTTTACAGAGGCATATAACTTTGCCAATTCTTCCAGTCGTCCCAGGCTTCCCCTGGGTATTGCAAATGCCTTAAATCTTGTCTCAATATCACCGTACGGGTCTATCAGAACCTCTTCAACATGTTCCAGAGTGCTTTTAAGTAGTTTCATGCATGTGCGTTTATAAAGTAGTGGCTGTTAATAAATTAAGATATCTGTTCTCGTCTAAAGTTTTTAAATCGTTATCCGATAATATCAGATAAGCATCATAACGGATATTTTTGAGGTAGAAAATCAAATGCCATCCCGTGATTCTGTTACATACCTTCATTATGTAACAGGCAATATTTAAATAACTGCGTTTTTATTAGTGTAATTCGTAGCTGACCTTTTGAATTTTATATGCCCAGACAAAATATTTCAAGCAAATTCAACATGAACAATTCCTTATACCAATTAGATGATGCCTTGCTGAACAGTGGCATAATCAATAAAGAGCAACTGGAAAAGGCCAGAGAAACCCAAAAAAAAGAAAACATTGGACTCGAAGAGATTATCGTAAATCTGGGGTATTCGACTTATCCGGAAATCCTTCAATGCCTCGCCACACAATATGATTTGCCCGTAATCGACCTGGATAAAACCGGGATTTCACCTGAAATGATTTATTTGTTACCCCTCCCACTCATAAAAAAACATTGCATCGTGCCTGTTTCAAAAAATAACGGCAACGTCACCATTGCCGTAAGCCATCCACCTGATCTTGGATTTATAGATAACCTGCGCTTTATGCTGAACGCAGACATCAAATGCGTTCTTGCCTCACATGAAAACATAAAGAGTGCTATTCGCAAATATTTTGAGCTGGAACCCCACGATACCGTGGATACCTTATTGAAAGAATTTACGGTTCGCGAAACACCTATTCATAGGGCTGAATTTGAAAGAATGGATAGGTCAAATTTAGAATCAAAAGCCGTTGAAGACGAGGGACCCATTATTCAACTGGTTTCTTTGATTATCAATAAAGCAGTTTCTTCCCGCGCCAGCGATATCCACGTAGAACCCCTTTCCAACAGATTGCGCATACGGTACCGTATCGATGGTGTATGTCAGGAGGCCGATGTTCTCCCCAAACATCTTCAGGATTCTATCATTTCCAGAATTAAGATACTAGCCAATATTGATATTTCAGAAAAGAGGAGACCACAAGATGGACGTATCAGTCTTAGATACGCAAATAAAGAGTTAGACGTTCGTGTATCCTGTCTGCCTT
This sequence comes from Candidatus Brocadia sp., assembly GCA_013360945.1. GTDB lineage: Bacteria > Planctomycetota > Brocadiia > Brocadiales > Brocadiaceae > Brocadia. Next base: position 11,171 of record JABWAQ010000018.1, on the reverse strand, counting down.
CTATTTACGGTGAAAGCGTGGTTATGCGCCTGCTTGAAAAATCGTCTACTCTCATTAACATAAAAAATCTGGGGTTTTATGAAGATGATTCCCGGCGTTTTCATTCAATTATCAAGAAACCCAACGGCATACTGCTGATTACCGGCCCAACGGGAAGTGGCAAAACAACAACGTTATATGCGGTCATCAACGAACTGAATAAAACCGACACAAAGATCGTTACTGCGGAAGACCCTGTGGAGTATACCCTCCCAGGGGTTAATCAAGGTGAGGTGAATGAAAAGATTGGCTTTACATTTCCTACTATCTTAAGAACCATGCTTCGTCAAGATCCTAATATCATCCTTGTGGGTGAGATTCGTGATACGGAAACAGCAGATACTGCCATCGCAGCTGCCTTGACAGGGCACCTCGTCCTTAGTACGCTTCATACAAATGACGCCCCTTCCGCAATTACCCGGTTAATTGACATGGGAATAAAACCCTTTCTTGTTGCTACTTCTTTACAAGGGATAATGGCCCAGCGATTGATCAGGATGATTTGTATCCAGTGTAAGGAACCGGTTAAATATACCCCTGAGCAATTGTCAGAAATGGGATTTGAAATAGAGACTTTAAAAGATTTTTCCTTTTATAAAGGGAAAGGGTGTAAGCAATGCAATAATATAGGATATCACGGCAGATTAGGCATTTACGAGCTCCTGGATATAAATGAAATTTTACGTGATATGACATATCATATGGCTGCAACCAACGAGATTAGAAAAGTCGCCAGGACGCAGGGAATGATAAGTCTAAAAGAAGATGGGCTGAGAAAGGCGAAAGATGGCAAAACTACTTTAGAAGAGGTGTTCAGGATTACAGGAATGGAAGATTAGCCTTAACAAAGACTTCAATTAATAATAGATACTCCGATTATGCAAATACAAGAGAAAGCAAAAACAAATTTAAAGACAGAGGCCAAGAAAAGACTCTTCGGACAGTTACTGAAAGACAAAGGGTTTGTCACGGGAGAACAAATCCAGGAAGCGCTGTCCATACAAAAACAGAAAGGCGGGTTGCTCGGAGACATCCTTGTGAGTCTTCATTACGTGACCAATCAGCAGATTATGCAGGCATTAAGCGAACACCTGAGATTAGAAATCGTAGACTTAGAGGACATGGAGATACCGGGTGAAATTATTAATTTGGTACCTCATGCCATAGCCCACTTATATCGCATAATCCCTGTAAGTATGAAAGATAATATCCTCACCATTGCCCAGGAAGACGCCTTAAATTTTGAAACCATAGATGATTTACGATTAATACTTAAGTGTTCGATAAAACCGGTCCTTTGCTGCAAGGATGCCATCATTCGTGCCCTGGAAAAGTACTATCCCAGGAAGCACGAATCCGTAGAACAATTATTATCAGAATTTAAAAAAGATACGTCTTGTTCCGCATCTATAAAGGGCGAATATATCAACATTGAAGAACTCAAGAAGATAGCCGATGCGGCTCCTGTAAAGAAGTGGGTTGGCCTCATGTTTTTGGATGCCGTATTAAACAAGGCCAGCGATATTCACTTCGAGGCTTTTGAAGAGGGATTTAAGGTCAGGTACCGCATAGATGGCATGCTTTACGAGAAAATTTCTCCTCCAAAACAACTAGGAATACCGATTGCCTCGAGAATAAAGGTCATATCAGGTATGGATATTTCTGAGCGCAAATTACCTCAGGATGGACGTATTCAATTAAATGTTGGGGGTACTCCCATTGATCTGCGGGTTTCTACGCTCCCTACAAAATTTGGGGAAAGCATTGTTATGCGCCTGCTGAATAAATCAGCCGTATCCCTCAATTTGGATACCTTAGGATTTGTACCTGAAGAATTAAAATTGATGAACCAATTATTGAATAAACCCAACGGAATATTACTTGTTACAGGTCCAACCGGCTCAGGAAAAACAACAACCTTATATGCGGCACTCAATTATTTAAATGATATTGGTACAAAAATTATCACTACAGAAGATCCGGTAGAATACGACATTGATGGTCTCATTCAGGTACAAATAAACCCGTCGATCGGTGTAGACTTTGCAAATTGTCTAAGGGCTATTTTAAGACAAGACCCGGACATTATTCTTGTCGGTGAAATCCGGGATGAAGAATCAGCCCGAATCGCTATACAAGCCTCATTAACGGGGCATCTGGTTTTTAGTACACTGCATACGAACGATGCGCCCACTACGGTAACGCGTTTAATTGATATGGAGATTAAACCCTATCTGATCGCCTCTACGGTGGAGGCGGTTATTAGCCAGAGATTAGTGCGGAAGATATGTGTATCGTGCAAGGAAGAATACGAACCGCCTGGAGAATCTTTAAGAGAACTAAACCTCACAACGGCAGATGTCATAGGGAAAAAGTTTTTCAGGGGTAAAGGCTGTAATAATTGTAATAGAACGGGTTATAAGGGACGTATGGGGATATTTGAAATAATAGCTATGAACAACGAAATACGACGACTAATTACCGAACAGGCAAACACGAACGCAATCAGAACGGCGGCAAAAATAAATGGGATGAAGACCTTACGGGATAGTGGAATATTAGCAGTATACAATGGATTGACAACGATTCAGGAAGTCGTAAGAGAAACAATATTGGCGTAACTTCACGATAAGCGATTCTTGTTTCCATGAAAGGAGAAGGAGCTTACCGATGTCTATTTTTCAATATAATGCCGTTGATAACAAGGGGCAGGCAGTAAAAGACAGGATTGAGGCTTCCACATCCGATGAGGCAATTGCAAGGATACGCGGGCTAGGATACTTTCCAACCAGCATGAAAGAGATCCACGTTCGCCAGAAATCTGGTGAAACGCATGCTACAGATACATCCTCTAAAAAGCGAGGGGAAATATCTCTATCTTTTGGTGGGGTTAAATCTAAAGAATTAACCATCTTTACCCGTCAACTATCAACACTCCAGGACGCAGGTCTTCCCATTATACGCGGTTTAAAAATACTCGCATCTCAAATGAAAAAGGGATTGTTTAAAAAAACGATATTAAAGGTCATCGAAGACATTGAGGGAGGAAATACACTCTCAGGGGCACTTGGTGGACATCCGCGGGTCTTTGATAAACTGTTTGTCAATGTTGTAAGAGCAGGTGAGGTAAGTGGCTCACTGGACGTTATCTTACAACGGTTAGCCGATTTTCGCGAGAAGATAGAGCGGCTTGTCAGAAAAATAGTCGGTGCAATGGTATATCCCACGGTTGTTACCATTGTTGCAGCGGCGATCTTAATCGGCCTTATGATTTTCATCATACCAAATTTTGCAAAGATCTTTGAAGAATTGAATTTGGAGCTGCCTACACCCACCAAGATGCTTATTACTTTTAGTTTGATATTAAAGACACAATGGATGCTTATCCCCTCTGTACCTTTTGGCATCCTTATTCTTTATAAGATTGCCGGAAAAATAAGAAAAGTACGATTGTTCATAGACAAAACCAAATTTAAATTACCCATCTTTGGAACGATAATAAACAAATCTACCGTTTCAAGATTCACGCGCACGCTTGCGACCTTGACTTCCAGTGGAGTGCCTATCTTGGATGCCCTCAATAATGTCAAAGATGCTACAGGAAATGCGGCAATGGCGCAGGCCATCCAACGTATCCACGATAGCATACGGAGTGGAGAAAGTATTGCGAAACCTCTCCGCGCCGCTAAGGTTTGCAATGAAATGGTAGTTAATATGGTGGAGGTAGGAGAAGAAACGGGGGAATTGGATAAGATGCTCACAAAAGTAGCCAATAATTACGATGATGAAGTCGACCGGGCTGTCGAAACTATGATCAGTCTGATAGAACCGATTATGATTGTATTTCTTGGCGGATCAGTTGGCTTCATCGTGATTGCTATGTTTGTACCGTTAATAAAATTAATGCAGGGACTAGGTGCCCAATAATCCATGCCCCTTGTGCATCAGGTGCAAAATGAAAATTTAAATATGGACATATAGCGATGGACAACCAAAGGGGTTTCTCCCTCATTGAAATGATAGTAGTAGTAGCCATACTTGCCATTTCGACAGGTATAGCTATTCCTGTTTATATTGCTATGAAACCTTCAATTCGGCTAAACGGTGCAACCAGGCAGATCATGGGGGATCTCATGTGGGCAAGGATGCAGGCAATTAGCCAGAATAATGAATTTAAAGTATTTTTTTTGGATAATCACCGGTATCTGATTTTGGACGATGATATTACTGAAAATGGTAATATTGACGACGGTGAGTTAATCATAAAAAAGGATATTCATGATGAATATTATGATGTTACGTTTAATTCGACGAACGAACCGATTTTCCATCCCAGGGGAAATGCGTCAAATTTGGCTACGATAACCATTACAAATTTCAGTGGTACTAAAACAGTAGCAGTTGCTATAACTGGCCAAGTCAAAATAAAAAAGTAGAATAACGTGCTTAAATAACATTAATTAACCATGCAAAATACTCTGAAATTACATAACGATAAAGGCTTTCTGATGATAGAAGTCATACTAACTATTGCTATCATCGCTATAGGGTTATTTGCCGTGATGAGCTTAACAACCGTGGTAATAAAGGGCAATACACAAAGTAAAAACGTTACTACCGCCATAACTCTGGCACAAGACAAAATGGAATATTTTAAAGGAATAGATTACGGTAATATCTCTGGCACCTCCACTTTCTACACGGAGGCGCTGATACAAAAAAATATCCCGGGCACAGATACGACCTATTATTTGAATACACTGGTACAAAACGATATCCCGGGTACAAATACAAAGACCGTTACGGTTGATGTGTACTGGAATCCAGGAACCTCAACCTCAAACCACAAATTAACATTACAGACGATCTTTGCAAAATAGGAGCAAGGCAATGTCACATGCACCGAAAAACAAAGAACGGGGTTTTACACTGATAGAAGTAGTGATTGGTCTTGCAATCTGCCTGATTCTCATGGGTGTGGCGGTCAGTATCTTTAATGTTCAACGTAAATCATATAGCATGCAGGAGCAGGTTACTGAAATGCAACAGAATGTCCGGATTGCCATGGATATGATGGTTCGAGAAATCCGGATGACTGGATACGACCCAACTGAGGCAGGGTTTGTTGGGATTGGCACCAATACGACAACATTGCTTCAAATCCTGGCGGATCACGATGGTAATGGCACTACTACTGGTACAAATGAAGATATAACATATCGTTATTATGATGCTAATGATGCAACGTATCCTCGCGAAATCAAGAGGAAGACAGGCGGGGCAGCATTTCAACCGTTCGCTGAGAATATTGATGGATGTAATTTTCTTTATTTCGATGGTAATGGCATTGCTACTACAACAGCATCCAGCATTCGTCAGATACGAATTACCGTAACCGGGAGGACCGCCAAGGCTGACCCCAATTTTGGATATAGTTACGGTACGCTGACTTCCCTTGTAATCCCGGAAAATCTTAGCTATTAAGCGGCTATATTTTTGCCAAACCAATTAACCGCAGAACGCTGAGATCAAATTTATTGAGCAGGAGCATGCGTATGAATTCAAGACGTCAATCAGAACTATTTGGTATACTATCAACATACACAAATGAACGCGGAATAGTCCTTATTGCTGTTCTCGCGATTATCGCTATTTTAGTAGTGGTGGGCAGTGTTGCTGTTATAACAACCAACACGGATCTTAAAATAAGTAGCAATCACAAGTCCAGCGTACAGGCGCTCTATGCAGCACAGGCGGGAATAGAGGAGGCAAGGGAACGTCTCAGAGGCTTATCCACAACCGCCAATTATGCCGGTGATCCTGCTGCAAATCCAAATGCCAATTGGTCGGCTTATATCCTCACTTCAAACACATGGCAGACCTCTGATGATCCGAATTACAGCATCAGCTATTTAAATTATATTCCTCAGTATAACCCTGTCAACCATACAAATACGAGTACAGTAGCAAATAGCCTTCAAACTGACATTTCCTACTGGGTTAAAATAAGACATAAAAGGGAATACGATGCCGAACAGGCAGGTCATACTCCTGCCTCACGTCACTATATTGACTATGACGGAAGCGAAGCAACCCATACTGCTGAAGCGCCAGGTAACATTGTTTATTACGGGTATGAAGATCCTTCAGAGCCGACTAACGCAGTCCAATTTACATCAAACACACCACCGGCAAAATATAAACCCGTAGAGATCATAACGGCATATGGAAGCAGCGGCGGTAGCCTGAAAATAATTGAAATAGAAGTGGTTCATTACCCCGGTCCTCCAATACTGTCTCCTTTGTATTCAAAGGATAATGTATCCATAAACGGTTCATCATCGATTATCGATGGAACTGACGCATGCGGAATGAATCCACCCCTCCCGCCAATTTATGTTTTAAGCCCTGGAACAGTAACCGCAAGTCCCGGCCCTACATACGGTGGAAATCCAGCAGTGCCCCAAAGTGGCTTAATAGATATAGATATTATGGAGTATATCAATGCAATGAATGATAATGCCACAATAACAATAACCGAAGATCAAAACAATACTACCTATGGGGACGCAGGTAATTTTGTTACCTGTTACTCAGATACATCAAATCCCCCCAATGTGCAGGGGTTGAAGTTACAAAATGTAACTGGCTATGGAACTTTATTAACAAAAGGAGATTTAACCCTTGGTGGCGGCTTTACCTGGTATGGATTAGTCTTGACTTCCGGCACCCTCATATTAAATGGAGGTGGTTCAGGAATAAATATTGTTGGGGCATCTTTATCCGTTGAAACCATAACCATAAATGGCGACTTAAACCTGGAATACGATAGTTGTGCAATAGAAAATTCTCTGTTAAATCAACCATTAAAAGTAATCAAATGGAAAGAGATCTACTGATGAATTTAAAACAACAACCAAAACTGTTAAGAACCATATCACTATGCAAAAATGAAAAGGGAATGGTGCTTATTGCTGCCATTGCATTAGTCGCCATTTTAGCGCTGGTGGGAACCGTTGCTGTTGTGACAACTGACACCGACATGAAAATAAGTAGCAATTATAAAACAAACGTTCAGGCATTTTATATAGCCGAGGCTGGAATACAGGATGGAATTAACCGGTTAATCATTCTTTATGCACCAATTCTTTTTCTATAGCTTTTTGAATGAGCTGGTTCAATGATAGACCCTTTTTGATAGCTGTTTCAACTACCCGTCTGTGCATCTCTGGCGGGATACGGACATTGAAACTTCCTTTATACGTTCTCATGGGTTCTTTACCCATCTCTTTGCAAAGTTTTATATAGTCGTCTACTTCCTCATGAAATGCCTTTATCAGTTCGTCTACGCTACAACCTTCAAAGGTTACCAGATCGTCTATTCCTTCTATTTTTCCATGAAATACCTTATCCTCCGCACTAAAATGGACAGAACCTATAAAACCCTTATACGTTAAAACATCTCTCATTATATCGCCCCCTTGTCTCTCAGTGTTTCCTCGATATCATCCAATTGATACCTTGCTTAACAATAACATCAAAGCTTGAGAATGCAACTATATTTTAGTTACATTTCATGTCGTACTTATGTTGTACCTTTGCATAAAAACATATCAAAACTGGTAAAAAAGCCCTGCGGATTTGTAAGAAAAGTTTTGCAGTAGTATTCAGTATGGCAGGCAAACGTTTCCAGATTGAAATTACCAAAATTCCAATTTTTTATTCCTGAGCAAGTGGTCTTATAATGTGTGAAATAATGTATCTGTTGTTGGCAATCCATCGATAGACAGCATAGAAAATCACCCTGGATATGGGTAATCGGGGTAGTGCAGACAACCACCTGAAACCCTTCAGCCGTCTAAGTATCTCTGGTAATGCCTTCTCGCCTGACAGGATCTGATTATGCGACAGCACTAATTGAAAGGCTTGTAAACAGGTTTCATCGGACATCTCCGGGAATCTGCGCCTTCGTTCCTCTGATTGGCATGGGACAAACTCAAAGGCGTCTCTTTTCACAGCGTGTAATTCGATCCATTTCATACATCCACAGCATAAACTGCATCTGGCATCATAAATAAGGACAACCGCTTTTGTCTTTCTCATAAAAAAGAACTTCAGACGGGATTAACAGGATTTATAAATATCCAGTCTAAAATATATGTCCAAATTCTACCAATCACGAACCTCAATTTCACAGAGTTCGATTCCTGATAGATTAGAAATATCTTTTACCGGCAGACTGCCGTCGTACGTGCTTTCCAGAATGGCATTCCCATTGTTATATATGGTAATCGGTTCATTGTTGATATTCCTTTGGAGTAAAAATTTATAATGAAATTGCGTACGATTGCCTGAATTCCTGGTAGTCACTGATACAACCCTGTTTTTCCCCTGGAATAATTTATCCTCTGCATTACAAAACCTCTTATGCTTCAACTTTTCATATTTCTGTGTATCTATAAAAACCAGGGCTACTTCGTCTCCATCCGTTAATTCAACAAGATTAAATACCAATCCATTTAATCCCCCGGTAATGACAATTTTTCTTGGCTCTTTGTGAATTAATTTCTTTGTTTTATCCCAGGCTTCAGAATCTCTCAGAAAATAATCCACAATATTCCCCTGAGCAAAGCTCGCATTGTTCATGGAAAAAAGAAGGAGTATTGCAAATACATATTGAATATATCTCATGATACGACCTCGTGCTGCTACTTTCATTGCTGAATCAAATTGTATATAAATTATGTGCCTTAATATATTCTGCCACGCGCTGAGAAACCAAATATCGTATACTGCGCCCGCTCCTTAATCTCGCCCTGATTTCAGTTGAGGATATGCCGATGTGCGGTATCGCGACTCTTAATCTTTCGATCTCCGCTCTTTTTTCATCTGAAAATACCCTTATCCCGCTTAGTCCACATTTTGAAAAGAGAGATCCGGGGCGATTCCCGTTTGTTGAAAACGGAAAACGATTGACAACAACAAAACGGCACATTTCGGAAAGCACGTCAATATCCTTCCAGGTACTTATTTCATCGAGCATATCTGTTCCCATAATCAGAAATAAATTGTGTTCTCCTCCATACATCTTCTTTAACATACTGATTGTATCTATGGTATATGATCTCCCGGACCGCTTAATTTCTATATCAGAAACCTCAAAATGTTCGTTGTCGCTTATTGCATCTTTTACCATCCGATACCTATGGAAAGCATCTATCAAATCACCGGATTCCTTATGGGGAGATAGACCGGTCGGCACGAATATCACCTTCGATAATGTCCGCTGCTGACAAACCTCTTCGGCAACAATTAAATGACCTATATGAATTGGGTTAAATGACCCGCCAAATACACCGATATCCATTCTCTTCTGTAACTATTTAGCCAGGTACAAAGGCTCAAAGACAAAACTCGCTGCTTATAAAAAATTGCATTATATAAGCGAATGTGCATAAGTCAATGAAAATGAATTCATTTTTCATTGACTCAGTATAAAACGTGTGCTAGCATTTGAATTACTTACATGGCGATTTCAAATATTTTGTTCAGACAGAAAGAATTTGATTGAAGATTGTATATTTTGACTGTTTTTCCGGTATCAGCGGCGATATGACCCTTGGGGCATTTGTGGATGCCGGACTTGATATTAACCTGTTAAAAGAGCAACTTGCCCAACTCCACCTTCATGGTTATGAAATATCCGCTGAAAAGGTAAAACGCGCCGGGATCCATGGCACCAAGGTGCACGTAGTAATTTCTTCAGGGGATGACCATACCCATGCATTCCACCATACCCATCATGCCAATGCTCATCTTAGGCTTCCCGATATACAAACAATTATTGAAAAAAGCACCCTCCATCCCGATATCAAGGGTGACAGTATCAAGATTTTTCATCGGCTTGCGACGGTTGAAGCGAAGGTCCACGATACCACGATAGAGAATGTCCATTTCCACGAAGTTGGTGCACTGGACTCAATAGTTGATATCGTTGGCTCTGTTGTTGCCATTAAACACTTTGGGATTGAAAAGATATATTTTTCTCCCGTCCCTACCGGATACGGATATACAACATGCGAACACGGCACATTCCCGATTCCCGCTCCTGCAACAGCGGAACTCCTTAAGAAACAATTCGTAAAGGCCGTTAATATAGAAAAGGAATTAACAACGCCCACAGGCGCTGCAATAATAACCACGCTCGGAGAAGGACTCCACACGAATCCAGAAATGAAAATTAATCAAATTGGTTATGGCGCCGGTAGTAGTGATAATCCCGGCATTCCCAATCTACTGCGTATATTCATCGGAGAAACATCCGGCCACGAATCGGATGAAATGTGGATTATCGAAACAAATATCGACAACATGGCAGGTGAGATACTGGGTTATGTTATGGAGAAATTATTTGAGGCGGGCGCTGTAGATGTTTATTTTACGTCAATTCAGATGAAAAAAGGAAGGCCAGGAATCATCATCAGTGCCATAGCATCAGAATTAAATCTGCCTTCCGTTGAATCAGTCTTGTTTAATCAAACAACCACTTTCGGTATAAGGAAATACAAAGTGGTTCGCAAAATACTCTCGCGGGAATTTAAAGAACTGGATAGCCGGTTGGGTAAAATAAAAGTTAAGGTTGGAACATCGAACGGCGACATCAAAAGCATTTCTCCTGAATATGAAGATTGTAAGAGAATTGCCGAAGAAAAAGGTATCCCCCTAAAACAAGTCTATAGCATCATTTCAAAAGAATTCTGGAAATTGTGAATTTTTGAAATAATATCCTGCCTTCCTGAACTATATCAATAAATACGTCACAATTACTCAGCCACCGGATCATGAACAAAGTAATCGCATATGAAAATAACGAAAAACGCAAATCTCCCTATTTTTATTTTTATTATTATCATTGTGGCTTTGTCACAGCTCATTTATTTAAATTCCTTATCAAATTAATTTAGAACAGATGGGGTCACCCATTAGAAGGCTTTTGTCAAGCGAAAAAAAAATTCTCTCCGGCAAAAAATCGCAGATTTTTTGCATGATCAAACGAAACACTTCTCTTGCCTGATAAGCATTCACTCCATTGACCGCACCCGTATTTTCTCTTATTTTTTGAGTTACGGATT
>JABWAQ010000017.1 GCA_013360945.1 Candidatus Brocadia sp. | reverse complement strand
GGGGGAGCAGAATCATTTTGGTGAGTACGGGTATAATCGTGACGGCAAGAAGGGGAAGAAGCAGATCGTGATTGGTATGTTATGCGATGAATCAGGAGAGCCGGTCTCAACGGAGGTTTTTCGCGGCAATGTATGGAGAGATACATCGATTAGCGACCATTTGTTCAATAGAGGTAAAGGTGAAAGGCCAAAAGACACAGTGTCAGAAGATACCACGTCCACGACAACAATCACGGGAACTCTTGGAGGCATTGCAGATAAAGTTGCCAGAGGCATTGCCGGGCCGGAATATCCGTGTGGTCACGAGGAAAAGACTTCCTGTTCGCCGAAAAAACCAGTAAATATAAGGCTTTTACGGCCTTTTTGTTTTTTGTCATGAGGTGAACATCCGTTTCAGGAGAAGGCACGAAAGAAGCACGATAAGCTGCGAAAGGCAGCCTGAAAAACGACAAGAAACAGCATGACAGGGAAGATACTATCTCCAGGCAAGTTTCAACTTGCTTGCAGCTTCGTTATCGAGTAGCTGTCGTAGTTTACTACCCAAATATTGGTTCCGTCAAAGACAACTCCCCGTGGATTGATGCCCACGCCGTAAGTACCAAGTGCTGCGCCGTCACTCGCCCTTATTTTTGTTACATCGTTACCGCCGGCATTCGTTACCCAGATATTGACACCGTCAAAAGTTATCCCATACGGATACATTCCCACGGTATAATTACCGAGCACGGCTCCGTCACTTGCCCTCAGCATTGTTACCTTGCCGCTGCCGTAATTTGTTACCCAAATGTTGGCGCCGTCAAAGACTAACCATTTTGGTATCCATCCAACGCTGTAGGTACTGAGTATAACTCCGTCGCTTGCCCGTAGTTTTGATACACTGTTGCTGTTAGAATTTACCACCCAGACGTTAGCGCCATCAAAGATTATTCCTCTCGGGTTTAAACCCACGGCATAGGTGCCGAGCACGGCTCCATCGCTTGCCCTTAATTTTGTCACATCATCACTTCCGGAATTCGTTACCCAGATATTGGCTCCGTCAAAGGCCACCCCATAGGGATAGAAGCCCACGGCATAGGTGCCGAGTATGGTTCCGTCGCTTGCCCTCAGTTTCGTGATGCTATCGCCGCCGGAATTTGCCACCCAGATATTAGCGCCATCAAAGGCCACTCCCCTTGGGATGAAGCCCACCTTATAGGTACCAAGCACGGTTCCGTCACTTGCCCTCAGCTTTGTTATACTGACGCTACCAGAATTCGTCACCCAGATATTGGCTCCGTCAAAAGTCACTCCGTATGGTTGAAACCCCACGGGAAAGGTGGAACTCCTGTGGTTTGTTGTTTCGTACCATTGCTTGAGTTTTTCAAATCGTGTGTCTTCTCCCTCTGAGCCAATATTATTATCAGAAACAGCAATGAAAGGACTTTGGTAGTTCGGGAAAATGAAGTGGAAAAGGGCATCTTCCGGGGCGGTGAGTTTTTTATTCGCCTCTGCCCAGGAAGGAGTACTGACGAATAAAACGAACAAAATACTTAAGAAAATGTTCCTGGAGATTTTCATTTTTTATCCTTTCACGTTATCGTTACGGAGGTGATCTGACCTCGATTTCCTGAAGTACTGGAATAACGACTTTGCCGACGTATGAAAACGACTCAAAAAGCATGAAAAAGAAGACGCCTACAGCCACAGCGATGACAACTGCTCCTGCCCAATGCTGAAAGTGAAACCGTTTCAATGAAGGGGCGAAAGCAATCAGGCCGAACACGGCGGAAAGCACCGTTATAGCGTCCAGGCTCGCCCGCTGCCAGTAAGAGCCTCCCAAATGCAGCCACATTCCGAACTCGTCAAAGGTTAATGCCATACCGCTTCCGTAAATTATTGCAGTCATTTCCAGGTTTCGCCCACTCGGGTGCCAAAACAACTGATATGCACCAACACCGGCAAGGAAAAAAATGCCATAATTGAGATGGTGGACATGCGTCTCCCCCAAATGCAGGTAGAGATCGGGTATCCTCCGGGACATAATTAAAATGACAAGCACTCTGGCCACGATAAATGTCAAAATGAAAGTGACAAGCACTAATCGGGCCAGATGATTGGAAATTTGTAGTGATGTCATGCTTGTTTTTGTGCTGTTTTCCATGGTTAGCAATCTGCGATAAACGGCAACAGAATATCAGTGTAATATCTCCCTGTCAAATTGCAACAACTCCTTTGGTTCCTCTGAAAATAAGAAAAGCAAGGTTGGTAAGAATACGTGGTAGTATTAAACCGCCCGGAGAAGCCAGATATTTCGGTTCCCATTCAGGACCGAACTTTTCTTTGTACCGCCGCAAACCCTGAAAGTTATAAAAATGTTCCCCGTGACGAAAAACTAACGATCCAAGCCTGTTCCAGAGCGGTGTAAGGGCGTGTTCCTCAAGTCCGGAAAGAGGCGCCATTCCCAAGTTAAACCACTTATATCCCTCTTGCTTTCCCCATAGCATGAGCTGTACAAACAGATATTCCATGACGCCGTTTGGGGCATCGGGGAGATATCGCATAAGGTCCCCGGATATCTCCTCCTTCTCACTGCTTAGCCAGAGGTTCACAAAGGCTATAATTTTACCCTTCTTTCGTACTATCCCGGCGGGGTAATGTTTCAGATATTCTGTATTGAAGAACCCTATGCTGAATCCTTTCTCGGTGATATTTTTTTTCAATAACCACGCGTCCGATATTAGCTTAAGTTCTGGCAATAAAGTCGGTACTGTCGTAGTTGGGATTAACTCAAATGTACAATCATCTCTCTCAAATCGATTGCAGGTGTGGCGTAATCCTTTCCGGGTGGAACCTTCAAGAGAAAAAGTTGTCAGGGGAACGCGGGCCTCTTCTCCAAGTTTAAGCAAGGTTAGACCGAGGTCGATGTAAACAGGAAGATTCCTTCGATTAACTTCATAGAAGACCGTCCATCCATTATGACGATCGCATATTTCATGGAATTTCCAGATCAGTTCAGGTATTTCATTTTCCGGGCCGACAGGGTCACCCAGCGCTATCCAGCTTCTGCCATTAATTGCGTACATGATGAATGCATTTCTACGCTCGTTCAACAGGAATAGTTTATCACCAAGCAGGGCAAAATTGGCGTACGTCTTTTTTGAATTTTTCACGATAGCATGGACAATTTCCAAGTCCGCCACTAACGGAAGCGATGGCTTCGAGAATGCCGGGCGTAGAAGTTTTAACACGGCAAAAAAAAACGCTAAAGTTACAACTCCGGCAGTAGCGCGGAGAAATCGTGGCGCATTACCCGGCAGGCCGAAATGCCACCACAACTCATCGGAATACGCAACATGTTTGTAAGAGAAGAACCCCAGCCAGATGGAGCAAAGAATAACAATAACGATAGTTGAAATCCAGCGAATAGTAAACGGCTCATTTATGAGAGACGTTTTGCGGTAGAAAAGACGGCGGGACGGTAGGAGTGCAACTAACATAATAGCCAAAATAGCCGCCTCCTCATAATCGAATCCTTTAAGAAGGGAAAAGACAATTCCTGCGAAAAGAAGGGCTGCGGTAAGAGGATATGCAGCATTAAGCCTGCGTTGTAAACCCCAGGATAATAAGAGAAGCAAAACACCGACAATACTTCCCAAAAAGTGAGAGATTTCCATGACCGGTAGTGGCAGTAACTCTTTGAGCCACACCATACGGGTATTTATTGCAGGGGTTGCTCCGGAAAATAGAAGAATAGCGCCGCCGATAAAAGAAATAATAGAAAGTGCGGTTGGCACAATCTCCGGCGTCCATTGTCCGGAGATACGTGCTAACAGTCTGAATGCCTCTTTCCTCTGAAGGAGTTCGTGGATGCCAAGCAACACTGTGGCGAAACATATAGGCAACAAATAGTATATTCCACGAAAGACTAAAAGCGATCCAAGAATGGAAGAAGCTGGCAGAGCGGGTGAAAGGAAGAGAATGAATGTTGTTTCAATAATCCCAAGCCCGCCGGGAACCTGGCTTATTAACGTTGCTATTTGGGATAGAACAAAGATACCGAGAATCTCGGGGTAAGACAATTTTTCCATAGAGGGAAGCAGGACATAGAGCACGCTTCCGTTCAGTATCACATCAAGGCATGCAATTACTGTTGAAGAAAGAAAGAACTTGAGAGAGGGAATAGAAAACTCCCATTTCAAAATCTTTAAGGGTTTCTTTCTCAGGGCGCTGAATAACAGGAATCCTGTAATAAAAACGAGAAAGAGTATCCCAAGATGCGGTTCTGAAACAAAGCGGCGGCGAATCAATGCAGGAATTTCTAATGGTTCTAAAAGAAAAACAATCCCGCCTATGGTGAAGATGCCCAGCCAATAGATTAAACCACAGAAGGCGACCATTTTTGTGATATCGATTGCGGAAAGTCCCCATGTCGAGTATAGCCGGTAACGGATTGCAGCGTGTATGGGTGCCCCTACGCCATTGCCGAAGGCATAACCGATGAAGCCTGCAGTGGCAAGCTTGTTATACTCTAGCTGGTAGCGTACATAACGGAGTGCGACAAATTCATACCCTATCAGTACTAAATAACTCAACACGGTAAGCAAAAGGGCAATGAGAAGGTGTGAAACCGGGATCTTTTTCAGTTGATGCAAGACATCGTGATAATGATATTCCTTTAGTTCATAACGGAGCACGTATAGTGCAGCGGCGAAGAGTAAGACGCCAAATAATGGACTAAGGTTACGGAGGAATTTATTTTCCATAAGCGATTCTGTCGCTGACTATAGTATCGCTTACTAATCAGCGTTGGTTGCATACTTAAGGTTAAAGTGAGTATCGTCGTAATAGCTTATGTGCGTCTTGTCTGATGTGTCCACTGCAATGGCGGCATACCCGCCTATGTTTCCACTGCTATCGAGAGTCCTTGTTTCCCACGAACCGGAAGCATTGGTAGCATATTTAAGGGCACTGTTCGTGCAATCATAATAGCTTATATGTGCCTTGCCAGATGAGTCCACCTTTATGGAGGTAAATTCCCCCACATTTCCATATTATTTACGGTATCTCGTATCCATGTGCCGATGATATTGGTGGTATAGATAACGCTACCGTTAACGTCGTCATAGTAACTCATGTGAACCTGTTGTGAAATAATTAAAAAGCAGATTAAGTATTATACAGGTAAAAATATTATAACTCACGTGATTTTTCTACGATTTTTCAAAGTCCCGGGAAACAGATTCTTGTCTGATCATTTGGTGCAAAGTTAAGGATACAGACTGATGTTGATTAAATAAAAATGCAGTCAAGACTTGTGCATCCGGCATTCCCATTGATAAAGGCGGCAGGAGACACTTTGGAAGCAACGAAGGAGACGAAGATAAATTATCTTCTTGAAATAAACGATTCGATAAAGAGGATGCAGAGGGTAAGAAATAAGAGAGAACCCCAAAGTGTCTTTTTGGCTTCTCCCATGAGTACTTCATGCCCTTCGCCGGTGTAGGAGGTCGTTATCGTAAGGTTTGTGTCACCCATGAGTGCTGTAATTTCCTTTTGATCTATTTTGTCCATGTTAGATTCGATCGTATCCACGTTCACAGGAAAATTTTTGGGGAACTGTGGATGATGCTTTCCCTCCACGGTAACATCATAAATTCCAGGTATATTTGTCTGGTTGTATACAAAAGACTTTTCGTTATTAATGAAGTGTGGTTGCAGGACGGTTTTTGTGCCTCCCGGACTGGTTATTTCTATGGTGTTCACATCGTCTGGACAAGGGATTTGCCAGTCGTGTTTAACCAGGGTTTCTTTTTGTACCTCTTCTGTTAAATTTCCCGATACATATCTGCATAATTGTTGCATGAGGGGAAGGAAAAAGGGTTTTACGGGTAAATCCGTCCAGTCTCTGTCAATCGATGATGTAAAGAGCACAGACCTTCCTCTTCCGATTTGCCGTTCCATAAGGGCCGGAGTGTCATCGGAAAAGGAGAGTATGGTCTTGCAATTTCCTTGAGAAGCTGGATCGACATAAAATATCCGATAAAACTTTACCGAAGAAAAGGTGTTCATTTGGGCTTCAGAAAGATTACGTATAACAGGATGTGCAGGCTCTGATGTCATTAGGTGAAGGGGTTGTTCTTCTGACAGAGGACTGTCACTGGAAAAAGTTCTTATCGTGTGAAGCCGATGAGGAAGGAGGGCGCTTAACGAATTATTGTAGTAATCGGCATCCACTCTGTTGCCCAGTGAAAACACGACCGATCCGCCCTCTTTTACGAATTTTTCAAGCTCCCGGATCTTTTCAAGCGGCAAGGTTTCTACATTACACAAAAAGACAATATCGAAACCGGCAAAGGTAATAGTATCGACTTCGTGTATAGAACAGATTACTGGTTTGATTGAGGATGCATGTCCGCGTCCCGGATTCAATGCCTTCTCAAGATAGAACGTTTCACTTTCGTAGATATTTGTTTTGGGGTCTCCGTCAATTAGCAGGGCGTCTATTGTGCGGGATGTATTTATGGTAAAATACCGTTTATTGTCTACGGGCAAATTATCTCCGGCAACTTCAATCCAACCAAGATGGTCTTTTCCTTTTTCTAAGGTGAAGGAGAATTCCTTCATTTCCAATGCATGAGGTTCAATATTGAAAAATCCCTGGGTTGCTCTTTCCCCATCAATAAACACTTGTGCCAGGAGATTTTTGACCCGTGCAGATGAAAAATTAGATACCGTTACTTTAAGATGGCCTTCAGCGGTTCTTTCTCGTACATCGAGTTGGGGTTCAATCCGGGTGATGGCTATATTTTTGAGTGTTTTGCCTTCCGATAGATCCATGATATGAACCCTGGATACATGTCTCCGTAATTTTTCATGTCCGGTCTTGAACCAATGAGGGTCCCAGCCATTTCGTGTCAGGTCTGTAAGCAAAAATATCCGTTTAACCGGCGACCTGGCAGTTGTTAAAATTTCAACTGCTGCATCCAATGCCGGAGCAATATGGGTGATTGTAAAACCGGGCTGTAATCGTTCTATGGAGTTTAAGAGGTGTTTCTTGTCGAAATCGAGTTCGGGCAGGGTTGGCGATCCGATACCGGAAACGGTAATTACCGCGGCGTCGTCATCTTTCGTTAAGACATCAATAATCTTCTTTGCCGCATCCTTTGCAGATACAAAAAATGACTCATGACGGTCTGAGTACTGCATGCTGTATGAATCATCCAGTATAATAACGTTGCTTGTAGGAATATTTTTCTCTGCAACTCCTCCGCCAAGGTTTTTAAGAAAGGGTTTTGCCAGGGCCAGGGCAAGAAATACGAGTAAGGAAGCCCTGAGGATTAAAAGGATCAGTTGTCGAAGTTTGAATTTTACAGAGATGCGTTTGTTCGTTTCCAGGATAAAGTCGATGGCTGCAAACTTATACGAGATAGCCTTTTTCTTGTTTATGAGATGGATGATGATGGGGATGCTTGCGCCCAGGATACCCAATAACAAAAGGGGGTTAAGAAAGGAGATCATGTTTAATGTTTCATGCTAAGGGAATTCAAACAAAGCTCCTCCACCTTAATCTTCCTCACCGAGAGGGGCAACCATCTATCCCTCGCTGGCGGGGGGGAAGGGGGTGGCAGACTGTTGTAAAAATTTGTATTTAAAAGTGAAACATCCATATCAAAATGTACAGCTCGCCTCTGCCTTTCTGCGGAAGCATGAAAAAGAATATATTTTAGTAATCGTAGTTTTTATTCCAACCCCGAACTCACCTTGAACATTGATTTGTTATCCTGCGTTTTAAGTGTCAATCCTTGTGGAGTGGATGCAAAGTGCTTTCCCTCCGGGTCAGGAACTTGATTAAAGCCTGATCCAGCGGGGTCGAAGAATCAACGAGCCAGTAATCTATGTGATTCTCAAAGCACGATTGCCTGAATTGTTCAAGAAAGTGTTTCATCCCGGCAAGGTATCGGTCTTTTATAGACTTGGGATCCGCAAGGATGCGCCTGTCGTCTTCCATAGATTCAAAAAAAGTAATCGCCTCGAATGGAAATGTCAGCTCATAGGGATCAAGGACGTGGAATAAGATAATCTCATTTTTCTTAAACTGAAAATATTTTAACTGATGGACGATTTTTTTCATGTCATCAAAAAAATCAGATATGATAATGAGTAGAGAACGCCGGCCGATCTTTTCGACAAATTCGTTCAGTACGGCACCGGTATTTGATTTCCCCGTTGTCTTTAATTCCGTGAGGGCATTCAGTAAGACATGTAAGTGGGTAAGGCGGGATCGCGGGGGTATGTATTGGAGCGCTTTATCGCTAAAGGCGATCAGGCCGACAAGATCGGATTGTTTTAGCAATAAATAGGCCAGTGAAGCCGCAAGGGTAGCGGCATAGTCAAGCTTGCTGATGCCAGTTGATTTATAACCCATCGATCCGCTGGTATCGATGAATATGTAACATTTAAGATTCGTTTCCTCTTCAAATTCCTTGATGTAATATTTATCAGTCCTTGCCAGCACCTTCCAATCAATGTGTTTTATCTCATTGCCTGGGGAATACTCTTTGTGTTCGAGGAATTCGATGCTGGAACCTTTGTAAGGGCTTTTATGGATACCGGACAAGATTCCGTCTACCACAAGTCTTGCACGTAATTCCATATTAGCGATTTTCGACAGTGTTATAGGGTCAAAAGGATTCTCTGTCATAAAACTCATTCAATTTTCATAAGCAATTTGATGGGGATGTTAAGAGACAGATTTCGTTTTTTTGAAATCGTGTTTATTACGTATGTTCTTTTATGATGTCAAGTAATTGATCAATGACGTGCAGGGACGTCTTCCCTTCGGCCTCGGCGTTGAAGTTCGTGATGATGCGGTGCTGTAAAACAGGTTTTGCAATTGCCTGCACGTCGTCACAAGTTGCTGCATATCTGCCGTCGAGTAATGCGCGCGCCTTACTTCCGAGGATGAGGTATTGTGAGGCGCGGGGTCCCGCCCCCCAGCTGATCCATTTTTTTATAAAATCGGGCGCACCAGAGTCCGTAGGCCTCGATGCCCGGACCAATCTAATGGCATATTCAAGCACATAATCGGCCACAGGTACCCTTGTAACCAGATCTTGAAGATTTGTTATCTCTTCAGGACTGAAAACTTTTTCAACCGTTGGTTTAAAGGCAGACGTTGTGGTCCGTACAATTTCAATTTCCTCTTCTTTCGAGGGATACTGGACGTTTATTTGAAACATGAACCGGTCCAGTTGCGCCTCTGGCAACGGATATGTGCCCTCCTGCTCGATGGGGTTTTGGGTGGCGAATACAATGAAAGGAAGATCAAGCAAATAGGTAGTTCCGCTGGCAGTGACTTTATACTCTTGCATTGACTGGAGCAATGCAGCTTGTGTTTTTGGAGGTGTGCGGTTGATTTCATCAGCAAGGAGGATATTGGAAAAGATGGGTCCTTTGATAAATTTGAAAAATCTTTTTCCGGAGGCATGATCTTCTTCTAGTATATCAGTTCCTGTAATGTCGGCGGGCATAAGATCGGGGGTGAATTGGATACGGTTAAATTTTAGATTTAAGACGTCCGCAAGGGTGCTGACAAGCAGTGTCTTGGCAAGTCCGGGGACTCCCACAAAGAGGCAATGCCCTTTGCAAAAAAGGGCAATGAGCAGATAATCGATGACCTCTGCCTGTCCAACGATGACCTTTGCGATTTCTGTTTTTATCTTATGGCGTCCGTTGACTATCTTTTCGATAGCCTCTTGGTCTGTCTTTCTAATTTCGGTGGTGGTCATAAAAATGCGAAATAAAAGAGCGTTGGTGTCGAAGCTGCTCAGATAAGCCCAAAACTGAGCTTGTCACTACCAAGGCTTTTCCCCAACACCAACGCTTTTCTATTTTTACCAAAAATTAAGCTATTTGTGAACGAAAATTTTAAAAATAGTAATTATTTAGTCAGATGGGTTTGGTTAAGCCGTCTCTTTGAAAAAGAAACGGGAATGCATCTTTACCAGGAACACAGCAGTTTTTTGCAAATAATAAATAGGGGGATTGTTCGTTTGGTTGAAAAAAACCAATTGGCACGGTAACTTAGAAAGATATTATAACTCCAATTTTAAAAATATATTATAAGAAAAACAGAGATAAGAAGTGGTGAATAATGCACAATGTCGATGTTTTAACCGATCCAATAGATTTCGGGATTTTTTCGAGTAAAAATTAAGTTATATCTATTCATTGTTAAAAGAAATAAATAGTGATAAAGGATATTGTTAAATGCATTACAAAACATCGTAAGATGTTATTGGAATAATAATTGCGTTCCTTAAAATTAAGTTTAATTAAATATTTTATTTGTATGATGTAACATTTTTGCATTTTCAGTAGGGTGTCTTTGCATGAAAATTTAACAAAGGGGGGTGGAAAATATAAAAAAATTTATCTAATATTGTTGTAATTAATCTGGATAAAAGGTAGTATTTTGTGAGGAGAGGGTTAAATTTATGAAATTTGTTCTTGATAAAATAATAATGATGAGCGTGTTGTTACTGTTTATAAGCGTGGGAGTATTTGCATCAGGCTTAGGGATCGCTCATGCCGGTGACCCGAATGGCTCTGCAACATATTCAGATAGTATAGCCGGATTGAAATATTCTGTCAATTTTATCTGGACGCTCTTAGGGGCCTTTTTAGTATTTAGCATGCAGGCAGGGTTTGCCTTCTTAGGCGGAGTTTTAAGGCAAAAGAATATGCTGAGTTATATGGCGCATTGTCTTATAGATTCTACGTTTGGCGCAATGGTTTTTTATTTTTTTGGGTTTGCCCTGATGTTTGGTGGCTCAAAATTAGTACCAGGACTTGAGAACGGCACTTCCTGGATTGGGAACGATGGATATATGCTCATGGGGAGGTCGTATGACGTTCAGACGATCATGTTTTGGCTCTTCCAGATGGTATTTGCCACCAAAACGGTCACAATTATTGCGGGCGCCGTGGCAGAAAGGTTGAAATTTGGTGCATATTTAACGTATAGTTTCTTTGTGTGCGGCTTAATTTATCCGATTTATGGTCATTGGGTATGGGGTGGAGGTTGGCTAAGCACACTACCGATTGGCTCAGGGGTAAAAGACTTCGCTGGTTGTGCTTGCGTGCATACGGTAGGCGGCATCCTGGCATTTGCAGGGGCATGGATCCTTGGTCCAAGGAAAGGGAAATATAATCCTGACGGGTCTCCCAACCCTATTCCTGGTCACAATTTTGTATACGTCGTAATAGGCACCTTCATTCTTACCTTTGGCTGGTTCGGATTTAATGCAGGCAGTACTCTTGCCGCAACAGACTTGCGTATGGCGGTAATTGCAAGCAATACCTTTATTGCGGCCGCAGCAGGGGCTACGGTAATGCTCTTTTTAACGTGGGGAATGACAGGTTACATAGATGTGCTATATATCTGTAATGGTGCGCTTGCGGGTTTGGTGGCCATTACAGCGCCTTGTGCCTATGTGGCGCCATGGGCGGCAGTGGTAATCGGTGTAATTGCAGCCTTTATCATGAGAGTCTCTGTTTGGCTGGTTGAAGTGAAAATGAAAATTGATGATCCGCTTGTTGCAGTGTCCGTCCATGCTGCAAACGGCATCTGGGGCATGCTTGCAGTAGGCTTCTTTGCAGATGGCACTTATGGTGGGGTAAGTGGGTTAATTACCGGATCGGGGTGGCAACTGCTGGCCCAGTTTATTGGAACAATAGTAGCAATAGCCTGGGCATTCGCCTGGGGTTGTGGTTTATTTTATATCATAAAATACCATTTAAACCTCAGGGTGTCTGACCTTGTAGAATTCGAAGGGTTGGATAAGCATATCCATGGCTCTCCATGTTATCCCGTTGAGGAAAGTGTTATTCCAATTGCGTTAGGGGAAGAGGTCAATGTAGAGAGGGAAAAAGACAGAGAACAATTAACCCTGCTTGAACGTGCAATAAGCGAGGATGCGACTCGGCAAAAGATATACTCAGAAAAGCTGGGACGATGGGTATATGCATTGGTAAAACCAGAAAAAAAGAAGAAATAATACTCATTCGTGTGTAAATGTATTTGATGATATTCAAATGATGGAGAATTGTTATGAAAAAGATAGAAGCAATAATCAGGCCAGAAAAGTTTAATATTGTTAGGGATGCCTTGACGGAATTGGGTTATCCGGGAATGACTGTTACAGAGGTGAAAGGACACGGTAGTCAAAAAGGTATCAGCGAAGTATGGCGTGGAAGAAGATACCGGGTTGATCTCTTGTCAAAGATTAAAATCGAGATCACTGTTAAGGATAACGAGGTGGATAAGATCGTTAATACGATCATCAACGAATCCCAGACGGGAAGTATCGGCGATGGGAAGATATTTGTTTTCAATGTAGAAAACATATATCGTATTCGCACAAAAGAGTCGGGTGATGCCGCAGTTTAGCCTGATTGGAGCAAATTCACTTTTGTTTGGCTGATGTTGCCCCGTTTTCCGAGGGCAACATCAGCAATTTCCATAAAAGCACAGAATTGAAAAGGCCTACTTTTATATTCATCCTGTTTTGTGGGTTACAGGTCTCTTTAGCTGATAGTCTGTTTGCCGGAGACCCTGGTGGTGCCAATACCTATTCTGAAAGCATACAGGGACTGAAGTTTTCAGTGAACTTTGCATGGACATTGCTCAGTGCCTTTTTGGTTTTTAATATGCAAGCCGGGTTTACTTTCCTGGGCGCAGGCTTTGTCCAGAAGAAGAATACACTCAATTATCTGGCTATGTGTTTCATAGATTTTTGTATCGTGGCATTGGTTTTTTGGTCCATCGGATTTGCCCTTATGTTTGGTGGTTCAGAACTATCGTCAGGGCTCTCGGCTGGAAATCAATTCATAGGGTATAGTGGATTTTTGTTGATCGGGAATTCCTATGATGTATCAACGGCAGTGCTTTGGATGTTTCAAATTATGTTTGCTGCCACTGCCTGTACCATCGTTACCGGCGCTGTGGCGGAGAGATTTAAATTCCATGTACACATAATTCATAGTGTCTTCCTCTGTGGTGTACTTTATCCCATATTTGGACACTGGATGTGGGGTAAGGGGTGGTTGGAAATGCTGCCATTTGGAGTTGGAGCGAGAGATTTTGCCGGTTCTGGCGTAGTCCATGGGATGGGTGGTTTGATTGCATTTATTGCAGCGTGGATGGTGGGGCCACGATATGGAAAATATAACCCCGATGGCAGCCCAAATGTAATTCATGGACATAACCTGCTCTATATCATAATAGGAACTCTTACGTTAATCTTTGGGTGGTTTGGCTTTAATGCAGGGAGTACGCTTGCAGTGACGGAACTTCGCGTATCCATTATAGCAGTAAATACTATTTTATCTGCTGCGGCAGGTTCCGTTACCCTTCTTTACCTCTCGCTTTGCATTACAAAAAAATCGGATATTATTATGGCTTGTAATGGTGCATTGGCAGGCTGTGTGGCAATTACGGCATCAGGTGCATATGTGCCACATTGGGCTGCAATTATCATAGGAGTTATTGCCGGTTTAATCACCAGGATTTCCCTGTATAGTATAGAAACCAAATTAAAGGTCGATGATCCTGTGGGCGCCATTTCAGTTCATGGAGCCAATGGACTCTGGGGTTTACTTTCTGTCGGTATCTTTTCTGATGGGAGTTATGGTGGTGTAAGAGGTCTGATTACCGGTTCTGGCTGGCAATTATTTGCGCAGTTTATTGCCTGTGTTAGCTTAGTAGCATGGTGTTTTTCTGTGGGTTTCTTATTCTTTTTTATTATGAAGCGCTTTCTTGGACTTCGTGTGCCTGTTAACATTGAACGGTCTGGTATAGATGTTTACGAACATGGCACAAGTTGTTACCCAGGTATTTGATTTGAAAAGTATTAAAAGTATCTTAAAATTACCGGCATGGATTGTATAATCACCGCGAAGAATTAAAAAATCTTTCTAAAAAAGACTTGTTTATTTTCTCTTTAATTTTGTCAGTAATAAATAAGTTTTCTGTCCGCTCCTGGCTTCTCTCCGTAAGTCTTAATCTTTTTACTATATAATTAAAGCGTTGGTTTTTTGGTTCATACGAAAAACCCTTCACGCTGTTAATATCTTTTCTTAAGAAAATTTCATTTCTTTGCCACCCCTTTTTAGTCGAACTATAAAATGGGTAGTACTTGGTTAAGCCATGTTGTCTTGATGGTACTGGTTTAAATAAACCATTATTATTACTATAGCAAATAATATGCAAAATTATATTGGTAGATTTAAAATAAGTTGTAATATTTTTTTGTATAAGTTCTTATAACATTGTTCATTATTTGTTATTTATTTAGGTACACAATATGCTCATTTAAAACAAAGACTTTCTATGCAATACGCCTCCACGTTCGAGTCAAATTTTATAACCTGCTTGTAATTATGTTTAGCCATAAATTTCATTTTTGTCTTTCGACAATAATACCGTTGCTTATTACTGCGCTATTACCTTTTTCTGTATTTTCCCAGAACTATATTATTAATGGGATTCCAGAAAAAAAGGATCGGGAAATGGATATTAAAGCCAGCATTATACGCAGGGAATCGTTAATTATTAAAGACAAAAGAGTATACATCCACCTGGTGCTTGATGAAGGCGCCAGGAATATTGCCAATCATAAAAGATACAGAGAGATAACGTATTTATTGCCCAAGGAGGTAGTTTATGATGATGGAAGCAATCGTATTTTTTATTACAAAGATGGCGCCGAGATCGAGATAGGGAGGGTAAAAAATTTTTTGGGTTTTATGCCTTACATTGTTTTGGCTGATGGTGTAATGATAGTAAGTTCTCCTGCTGACGCCAAGTTGTTAATTTCCTTAAATAGAGATAATCAAAAGCTTGCAAAACCGGTAGTGCATTCTGAAGAAGGAATGGAAGCGACCTTGAGCAGAAAATGTGGGCAGTGTCATATACTGGAGTACATATTTTCGCATAAAAAATGGATTGAGGAAGACATACTGCACGCCTTTAACAGGATGCAGATGGAAAAAGAAGAAAGATTCACAGAAGACGAACTGAAAATAATCGACCAGTTTAAAAAATATCAAAAGGGTGAAATCGATAAAGGAAAGCTTGCCGAGTTCGAAACATTAAAAGAAATTGGGAAAAAGGATGTAGTCGAATTTACGGAAGGTGTGTATATGAATAATTGTGTGCCTTGTCATAATCCGTCAAAGATGTCGGATGTCTCGTTGTTGTACTCAAAACGGCGGTGCAAAAGTATTGTAGACCGTATGAAAGAAAAAGAACCATCCCTTTTTCTACAAAAAGACCTGGACAGCCTCGCTAGTTATTTGTGGGAGATAAAACTCAGACCGTACGAGAACTAAAATTTTTACAGGAGGGAGGTGGTAGGGTGACATAAGGCGACTGTATCAATTTACGTTTGGTTTCATGGTGAGGAGGAGGTAGTTAATTTACAACTTTAAAAGGAGAGGTTTATGAGAAAAGGAGCCTTTTTAGGTATTTCATCGATTTTTGCAGTATCGATGATAGTACTATATGCATCAACTGCAATGGCAGGAGAAGCGCCTAAGATTGATACTGGGGATAATGCATGGTTGCTTGCATCATCGGCGCTGGTTTTAATCATGACACCCGGACTTGCTCTGTTTTACGGGGGTATGGTAAGGGCAAAGAACATGGTGAATACCATGTGGATGAGTTTCATCGTTATCTGTATTGTTAGTGTGCAATGGATACTTTGGGGTTATAGTTTGTCTTTTGCTCAGGGAAATTGGTTTATTGGCGGTCTCCAGTGGTGTGGGTTAGGTGCAGGTGCTGTTGGACAGGCACCAAGTGATATTTATGCAACGACGATACCTCATCTATCCTTTATGATATTCCAGTGTATGTTTGCTGTTATTACCCCTGCACTTATGACAGGCGCCTTTGCTGAACGGCTTAAATTTAATGCATGGTTGCTCCTTGTACTCCTGTGGACAAGTGCGGTTTATGCACCTATGGCTCACTGGGTATGGGCGACTGACGGTTGGCTTCTCAAATTTGGCGCGCTGGATTTTGCGGGTGGAACAGTTGTTCATATTTGTTCCGCCGCCTCAGCCCTATCAGTAATCTTAATAGTGGGTAGACGTAAGGGATACCCACAGGAAGTAAAACCTCCGCATAATTTGCCTTTCATGATGTTGGGCACTGCATTACTTTGGTTCGGCTGGTTTGGTTTTAATGCAGGCAGTGCAGTGGCAGCCAGCGGACTTGCGGCAAGTGCATTTGTGGTTACGAATACGGCTGCGGCAACAGCCGGATTTACCTGGACAGTATTGGAATGGATACACAACAAGAAACCAACCATACTCGGTGCGTGTTCCGGCGCTGTAGCAGGATTGGTAGCCATTACACCGGCATCGGGTTTTGTAGGACCTATGGCATCAATCGCAATAGGTGTCGGTGCGGGATTGGCGTGTTTCTACGCCGTAACAAAGATGAAAAAGGCTTGCGGCTATGACGATGCCCTGGACGTCATTGGTGTACATGGTGTGGGTGGAACATGGGGTGCATGGGCAACCGGTATCTTTTGCACTACGGCTGTAAACCCGGCTGGCTTTGATGGCGCAATTTATGGAAATGTTGCACAAATGGGAAAACAATGGATAGGCATCCTTGCCACATGGTTTTATTGTTTGGGTGTTACCGCGCTTCTGGCCTGGTTTGTGGATGCGGTAATTGGTTTAAGACCAAGTGAATCAGAGGAACTCTCTGGTATGGACATTAGCCAGCACAAGGAAATTGCTTATCACTATTACGAAGCGGAACAGGCTTAATAATCCATTTGAATACCCTGTGGACTATAAAATGGCCCGCTTTTCTGCCGTCTTTAATCAGAAAAAAAGGCATTTAAAATTATGAAGGAGGTTTGTACATGAAAAAAATTGAGGCAATCATAAGACCAGAGCGGCTAACCATCGTCAAGGACGCCCTGGAAGAATTAGGTTATCCCGGCATGACCGTGATTGACGTAAAAGGACACGGCGCCCAGCGCGGAATAACTGAACAATGGCGCGGAAGAACCTTTAGGGTTGATTTGTTATCAAAGGTGAAAATAGAACTGGTTGTTTCAGATGATGAAGTAGAAAAAATTGTTCAATGTATCATGAAGGAATCACAAACAGGGAGCATCGGCGACGGTAAAATTTTTATCTCAAACATTGACGATGTACTCCGCATCCGTACCGGCGAAAGAGGTGAAAAGGCCGTCTAGTATTATTGATTATCTTTTAAAATGTTACTAGAAAAGGAGGGCGTTGAGTTTATTACGGACTCAACGCCCTTGTTTTTATAATAATTTTATTTATAGTAGCGGCACGAAATACCTCGTTTATTTCTTTATGGCCGAACTTGTTCTCCGTGTAAATCTGGTCAGGCATCCAGACAGCTTTATAGACAAGCAATCTTACAGACTCCGGTTTCGTGTAATTCTCCACCGCTTGAAAATGCACCCCCTCAAGTTTTGTCAGAGGAGGAACGAACGGATCCTTCCCTGGTATATACTCAATTCCAGACGCACCACATGCATAAGCCTCAAAACTATTATTTATTAATGGATTTACCATATAATGAGAATGGCATGTTGATTACTGTGTCTTGATGTTACTTGGATGGTATTGTAAAATTATTATACATTACCATAATAACAGTAAATCAGGCCGCCTTTAGCAATGATGTTGAAGTGGTTAAAAAGAATCTCTTTTCAGTATAAGGGTATTTGTATATGATAAAAGGCGTCAATCTTTCTGGCGGTATCGGGGGAAAGCTGTTGCGTTGGTTTTTGGTATTATCCATTTTGCCTGTCATAACGGTTACCATTCTTACCTACTGGTACGCACGGGAGACCATCAAGAATGAACTCCTGAATGAAGAGGTGTTTCTCGCTGAAGGGATTAAAAATCATATTCTGGCCATTCTCAGTGAAGGCGAATATTCGTCACAGTTTTTTGCATCAGATGAATTTGTCAGAAGGTATTTGGAGATACTGAATCACAATCCGGATAATAAGCGTATCACAAAAAAATTTAATGATTATATGGTATACAAAACGAATCTAAATAAGGATTTTTACGAAGCTTTTATCTTGAACCCGGCGGGAATTATTGTAGCCTCCAGTAACGAAAGCAATATTGGCACAATCAAACTCGGCGAGGATTATTTCACTTGCGCTAAAAAGGGGCCTTATGTCAAGGATGTCTATATTGACGAAAATACCGGCGAGTATTCGATGGCCTTTGCCGCACCAATCTTAAAGAGACGGAATGGCAAATTCCTGGGTGTGTTGGTAATCAGATACAACGCAAACAAGTTAAATGAGGCTACGACTGGGAAGAGAACTGTCACAACAGAAGACATAGGTACATTCCTTCGCAGGGGTAAAACAAGTGAAGCGTATATGGTAAATAAAAACTATGAGTTAATTACCGGATCGAGGTTTAAGGATGATGCCATTTTAAGGCAGTTGGTCAATACTGTGCCTGTGACAGCAGCACTCCACGCCGGGAAAGAGGTTGCAGGTATGTATAAAAGTTATATGGGAAGGAATGTTATTGGCGCTGCACGGTATCTAAATAAGATGAAATGGGTCTTACTCGTAGAAACGGACGAGACAGAGGCGTATTCTCCGATTTCCCGGTTCAAATACCGGGCAATTACGACGGTTGGGATATGTATTGTCGCCGTATTGTTTCTTGCCATTTTTGTTTCGAGGAGGATTATTAATCCCGTTATCCACCTCGTTCAGGGGATGAAAAGGATGGCAGAAGGCGATTTGAATTATCGGGTTGAAAACAATTTGAAAGACGAAATAGGCGAACTAACCGATTCGTTTAACTATATGACCAACGATATTAAGGATGCCCGGGAAAAACTCCTGAAATTAGAGGCCGATCTTGAGGAGAGAAAAGAATATCTGGAGGGTATCTTAAGGCATGCAAATGAATTAATATTTACTCTGGATGTACAGGGAAACTTTACCTTTATCAACCCAAAAATTAAAGAGTGGGGTTATGAAGAAAGAGAACTGGTTGGACAGCCGCTCATTTCTATTTTATCTGATAAAAGACAGGGAAATGTCGACCAGATTATTCACGATGATTTCAGAAGAATATTCGAAGTCGGGGTATTGGATAAACAGAGGAATGTCAGAAATATGTTACTGAGCACATCGCTCATTAAGAATAAAGAGGGAAATTTAATAAGGGTGTTGGGCATTGCCAGCGATGTAACGGAATTAAGAAGACTGGAACAAAAACTCGTGCAATCCGACAGGCTGGCTTCTATTGGTCAACTGGTAGCAGGGATTGCCCATGAAATTAATAACCCGATCGGGGTAATTTATCTGTATAGCACAGAAGGTTTAAAGCTTTTTGAAAAAATTACAAGTTCCTTAAAACGCATAAGCCCCAACCCTATTTCTGAAAACAAGAAGCGATTGAACGAACTTATTTCATTTCTTGATGATAAAGCAAATGGCAAATTGGAAAAGGATGCGTTGAAAAAGGAGCTTGTCCACATTGCTGATGACCTGGACAAGTATTGCAAGGAATTGGTGCAAATATCCAATGCTATTAACAAGACTCGATCTTACTTATCCGAATATCTGGAAGGCTCTGCAAAAGAGTCTATACGATGCAAAGATTTGATTAGCGGTCTGCTTGATTTCTCACGTCAAAAAAAGCCAGAAATGTGCATATCCAATGTGAACAATCTGATCGATAATGTACTCAATATGGTGAAGAAACAATATCAGAAAGAGAAGATATCGGTGGTTCGTGTATTCGATCCGGGGATTTCTGATGTCATGATGGATGCTCGTCAAATGGAGCAGGTTATTATAAACATCGTCAATAACGCCGTTTTTGCCATGAGGGAGGCGCTGGAAAGCGGCGAACATGTTGGGGTCTGTCGAAAGAATGAATTGACCGTAGGCTCACGTTTCCATCCGGATAAAGGATGCGTGGAAATATTTATTACCGATACAGGTGTTGGTATTAGTAAAAAGGATTTGGCAAAAATATTCGATCCGTTTTTTACCACACGGAAAGACGGAAAGGGCACGGGGCTGGGTTTGAGCATTAGTTATGGGATTGTGAAGATGCATGGCGGTAGCATTGATGTGGAAAGTGAAATAGGTAAGGGCACCACATTCAGGATATTTCTGCCTTTAGAAGCAAAAAAAGAACAAGGGATGCGCGTGGTTAAATTATAAATCTGTTATCGTGGATATGAACGGCACAAAAATATTAGTAGTTGATGACGAGGTTGGTTACAGAAAGGTGCTCAACAATGTCTTAACGGAGCACGGCTTTCTTGTCAAAACTGCGGTGTCCGGCGAGGATGCCCTGGAAGAATTGAAAAAGCAGGAATTTCCCATTGTCATAATTGATATGAAGCTCCCTGGCGGCATTGATGGATTGGAATTGCTGCAAAGAATCAAGGGGATGTATAACTCTTCTGTGTTGATAATGACTGCTTATGGCGGTATAGAGACGGCCGTTGAGGCAATGCGGCGCGGGGCATTCAATTATATAACAAAACCTTTTAATCCCGACGAGATCGTCCTCAACATTGACCGTCTGATAGCACAGTATAAGATTATAGAGGAAAACAAGTATCTGCACTCAGAACTGGAGAAGGTATATGGATTAAAAAAAATTGTGGGAAGCTCTAAGGAAATCCGGAAGGTGCTTGACATGGTTTCAAGGGTGGCGTTCAGTACTGCTACAGTGCTGGTTACCGGCGAGAGTGGTACGGGAAAGGAGCTTGTCGCCAGAGCAATCCATTTTACCGGTAATCGAAAGGATGAGAAATTTGTCGTAATTAATTGCGCCACGCTATCCGAGCATCTCCTTGAGAGTGAATTATTTGGGCATGTGAAAGGCGCCTTTACCGGTGCTATCAAGGACAAAAAAGGCCTCTTTGAAGAGGCGGATGGTGGCACCCTGTTTATGGATGAGATTGGCGACATACCAAAATCGGTGCAGGCAAAGATTCTGAGGGTCTTGCAGGAAGGAGAATTTATTTCGTTAGGAGATACGGTTACCAGAAAGGTTGATGTACGTATTATTGCGGCAACAAATCAGGATTTGTTGCAACGGGTCCAGGAAAAGGAATTTCGTGAGGATTTGTATTATCGTTTAAATGTAATCAACATCAGGATGCCTCCATTGCGTGACAGAAAAGAGGATATCCCATTGCTGGTAAAACATTTTATTGAAAAATATAACAAAAAGGAAAATAAGCAGGTCAAAGGAATTTCGCCAGAAGTAGAAAAGGAATTTTATAATTATAACTGGCCTGGCAACGTCCGTGAACTGGAAAATGTCATAGAAAGAGCCATTACCCTCGCTAATGAAGATGTAATATCTTTAGGCGTGATCTTGCCGCTGGTCAGAAAAGAAAGGAGAACAGAGTTTGTCGGTGATGATTTGCTTTCTCAGCCATATAAAGATGCCCGCAGGAAGGCGCTCGATGCATTCAATGTAAAATACATAACGAATGTGTTGAATAAAACGAGTGGAAACGTGACAAATGCCGCTAAGGAGAGCGAAATAGAGCGTCAATACCTCCAGCGCATGCTGAAAAGATATAATATTAAATCAAAAGATATTTTTTAGCATGAGAAACGGGAATACGACACAAATGGCTCGTTGTGAAAGGGGGAATAGATCGGGATTCTTTGGTTGCTCCTGTCTGTGTTAGGATATATGATAAAAAAGAATATAAACTCATTACCATTGTGGTTTTTTCAGAATCTGCTGGAATATGAAGAAATTCAACATTTTGTATCCACGAGAATTGGTGGTTTTAGTAACCCACCGTATGATTCTCTTAATCTGGGATTTCATGTGGGAGACGATCCGGAAGTCGTGCTTAAGAACCGCGAGCAGATTGCCTTGTTGCTTGGAATTCCCTTGCATAATTTTACCATCGCCAGACAGATTCACGGCTGTAATGTAAAGATCATAACAGAAGATTTACGAGGTGACGGGGCGTTTATTTACGATACGGCAATAAGCGAAACCGATGCCATGGTGACAAACATTCCTCATATCTGTCTTCTGGTTCTTCAGGCTGATTGTGTTCCTGTTTTATTTTTTGATGTAAAGCAGAAGGTAATAGGAGTTGCCCATGCAGGATGGAGGGGGACGGTTCGCATGGTAGCTCAGGAAACGGTGAAGGTATTAAAAGAAGATTTCAATTGTTCTCCAAAAGATATTCTTGTGGGAATTGGACCTTCTATTGGTCCGTGTTGTTACGAGGTTGATTCCGAAATAATTGCCCAGATTAAAAATGTTTTTCATAACACAAAGGGATATATCAATAGTGAATCTCCTGATGGCAAGGGCTATATCAATTTATGGGAAGCAAACAAGACACAACTGGTTCAGATGGGTATCCCGGAGGAAAATATAGAAACCACTCACCTGTGTACTTGTTGTAATCATACGCAATTTTTTTCATACCGTTATCAGGATACGGAAACGGGGAGATTCGGGGCGGGAATCATGCTCAAAAGTATTTACCAAAGATAATATCGAGTTTCTTCCTGGTATTTTCCGGAATAAGGTCTTTATGGGTTACGATGGCATTCTTGACTGCCGTTGCACATGTGCACGTCCTTTTTTGCTCAACCTTTGGAATGGCCGCCTTAAGAATCCGTTTTGCAGTTTCCGCGTTTTTATTTAAATTCCCGACGATCATTTCCAGAGTTACTGCCTCCTCGCTTACATGCCAGCAGTCATAATCCGTAGCCATAGCCAGGGTGCTATAACAGATCTCCGCCTCCCGTGCCAGTTTTGCCTCCTGAAGATTCGTCATACCAATAATACTAACCCCCCACTGCCGGTATACATTCGATTCTGCACGGGTAGAAAATAAGGGGCCTTCCATACATAAGTAGGTACCACCCTTGTGTACACGCACATCCGCAGACTTAGCAGCATTATACAGCGTGTCGGCAAGTACGCCACATACTGGATCGGCAAAACTCACATGACCTACAACCCCTTCGCCAAAAAATGTGCTGATTCTGCCCCGTGTCCTGTCAAAAAACTGATCAGGGATAACGATATCTAAAGGTTTGATCTCCTCCTTCATGCTGCCAACGGCGCTGACGGCAATGATGTGCTCTACCCCCAACTTCTTCATCCCGTAGATATTGGCCCTGAAGTTGAGCTCAGATGGTAAAATCGTATGCCCCTTGCCGTGCCGGGGCAGGAAAGCCACCTGGCGACCTTCCAATGTGCCTGTCGTAAAATTATCAGAAGGTTTGCCAAAAGGTGTATCAATTGATACAGACTTTACATCCTTGATTCCCTCGATATTGTAAAGACCACTTCCCCCAATAATGCCAATCAGTTTATCTCCCATTTCCTGGTTTCTCCTTTTTTCCTGTAAATCTTTTTCATCACAAAGACACAAAAGGTTTATGCCGTTATTGTCCGGTGAACTGAGCGATTAATCGCAAGTAACCAACGTTAAGATTATGCGAAAGTGCTGTGGGTATGTCAATAAATAAAATTTGAAGTATTCTATGGCCATTGATATAATCCCTGAAATACGCGAAGATTTCCCGTAAGCAGGCAGAATGATTACGGGAAGTCCGTCAGATTTCTTTGCGATCTTTCTTTGTGGCTAAAAGATCAGGGGTATTCCTTACGTGAAAAATCATGAAATTGCAGCGCTATTTGAACGAATTGCCAATGTGCTGGAACTCAAAGGGGAAAACACATTCCGCATCAATTCCTATCGTAAGGCTGCCCGCGTGATAGGGGATTTGACCGTGGATGTGGAAGTGCTTGCCAGGGAAGGTAAATTGACCGATATTCCCGGTATAGGGGAAGGTACGGCCGAAAAGATTGTTGAATACATCAATACGGGGAAGATGTCCAAGTATGAGGAGGCTATGAAGGGTATTTCTGAAGAAACCGTAAACCTCATGCAGATACCGGGTTTAGGTCCAAAGACCGTGGCCATGTTACACAAGGAATTAGGCATCGTTGGCTTGAGTGACCTTGAAAATGCCTTACATGCGGATAAATTGAAAGGATTATTTGGGATCGGTGATAAGAAGATTGAAAACATAGTCAAGGGAATCGAACTTTTCAAGACGAGCCAACAACGGATATCCATAGGGATGGCATATCCTGTGGTTAAAAGGATAATTGAAGGATTACGACATAATCCCAGGATAAAAAATATCCAGGCGGCAGGCTCGTTAAGAAGAATGAAAGAGACCGTGGGAGACATCGATATCCTTGTTTCTGGCACAGCGGGCGCAGATATTGTGAAGTCTTTTGTAAATATGAAGGGGGTGACGCAGATACTGGCGGCGGGAGATACCAAAGGGAGTGTCAGGGTAGAGGAGGGTGTACAGGCAGACTTACGGGTCGTCCATGAAGACGAGTTTGGCGCCGCGTTACAGTACTTTACCGGTTCAAAGGAGCACAATATCCACCTTCGCGAGATTGCCCGGAAGAAGGGAATGAAGATCAGTGAATATGGCATTTTCAGGGGAGATAAAAAGATCGGGGGACGGTTGGAGGAAGACATCTACAAGGCCTTAGGCATGGATTGGATACCGCCCGAATTGCGGGAAAACAGAGGGGAGATAGAAGCTGCCCAGGAGGGAAAATTACCCCGCCTCATTGAACTTTCAGATATCAAAGGAGATCTTCACAACCATTCCAATTGGAGTGACGGTACACCCACCTTTGAAGAAATGGCTGCCCATGCCATGAAGATGGGTTATAAATATCTTGTGATTTCGGATCATTCCAGGTCGCTCCATGTCGCTAACGGACTGAAAGACGATGAACTGCTCGAAGAGATTGAAGAGATCGATAAACTCAACAAGAAATTCAAGGGGTTTACTTTGCTTAAGGCGACAGAGGTGGATATCAAGACTGACGGATCGATAGATTTCCCTGACAAACTCCTGGAAAAACTTGATGTCGTTATTGCCTCCATTCATAGCGGATTTAAACAGGAAAAAGAAAAGATTACCGAGCGAATGATAGCTGCCATTCGTAATCCGTATGTGAATATCATTGCCCATCCCACGGGGCGCTTAATAAGTAAGCGTGAAGGTTATGAAGTTGACCTGGATAAGGTGATAGAGGCCTGTGCAGAGACGGGTACGGCCCTTGAGATTAACTGTTTTTACGACCGGCTCGATCTGAACGACATCAATTGCAGAAAGGCCAGGGAGTCTGGAGTAATGATTGCCATTAGTACCGATGCCCACCATGTGGATCAGATGTGGATGATTGAATTGGGTGTGGGAATAGCGCGCCGGGGCTGGCTGGAGGCCAGGGACGTAATCAATACATTTTCCGTCGATAAATTAAAAGCCTTTTGCAAGAAAAAGAGGAAGTAGGGAATGAGAGGGATTGTCT
Organism: Candidatus Brocadia sp.; assembly: GCA_013360945.1. Classification (GTDB taxonomy): domain Bacteria; phylum Planctomycetota; class Brocadiia; order Brocadiales; family Brocadiaceae; genus Brocadia. Next base: position 16,966 of record JABWAQ010000017.1, on the reverse strand, counting down.
GCAGAAGGCTTTTGTCGGGCTGCAATATAAAATGGTAAGTATTTTAATAACATTGGGCATCAAGCTGTGTGGGGAGGCTATTTTAAGGAAAGTAGTAGAAGGTTTTGGGCAAGATGGTTTAGAAGATGGCGTGATGAACTATCAGTCCTTAACCTGATCAAGGTACCACTTTTTTGCCAGCATGTCATAGGAAATGAAGCAGGTGAGATTGTTATTCGTAATCACACAGTATCGTTTCTTTAGCACACCCTGGATGGTTTGATCCAGCCATTCGTTTACAACTTCTTTCACTTGAAAAAGCCTGCCGTGCAGTTTAAAGCTATAGGGAACCATGTAGTTAATTGTCAGATTGTTGATGGGTATCCATTGGGAGGATTGTACTAAATGAACGATGGTAAATACAGACGCAAAACACCAAAGGATGATACAAGCGATGTAAAAGCATACCGAGAGTATAATAAGGTATCGCCCTTCAAATACATTAACCAATTGAATGGTGCTGTTGGCATAAAGACCCAAAGCAAAGGCAACCTCCCAATATCCTACGGTAAAAGCAAGACCCTCTTCGCTGTATGCCAGCTTTCTGATAGCCAGAATGATTAAGAACGGCATCCACCACAGTCCAAAAGACCAAAAAAGCAGAGAAATCCCTTTTAAAAACGGGAGAAAATCTCCAAAAGACCCTCCTGTTCCTTGTATATGCTGATGCAATACGATACCCGTAATTGCCGTTATGGCCGCTGCTCCAACGTTCATCCAGTAAGGAGAAAGGACAGTATTACTGTCGATCCGGTAAAATACCAGTCTTAAGATGATGAGCGCCATAAATACGATATATAAACTCGCCCCTATTGACCATAGTGCAAATGAGAACACGTGAATAAACGTCACGTATCTTGTCGCATGTTCTGCCACGATAACCCCAAGCAAAGCCGTAGATTGAGTGCCCGCGGTAGCAAAAAACCATCCGCCATGGAATACGTCCTCAAACTTTCTATCTTCTGATTTCTGATTCAGAAAAAGGATGCTAAACGTGAAAAGTGATATACCTAACCAAAGGCCTATGGCAACGTACCAGAATATATTAGCCGTTGTATAGAGATGAAATATCCTTGAAAAGCACATACCAACTAAGTTAACTGCCACAACGATGGTAAAGAAATAGAGTGTTTTTTCTGGATTGAACAACTCTTCCAGGGCGTCTTTATAAAATAGTATCGTCTGTAACGTCTTAAAAATGACCACAGAGAAGAATATGGCTAAACTTGTTATAAAAAAATACGGCACAACCCTCTCATAGCCATACAATTGAGAGGCAGACGCAATCATAATAGTGGCCATAGCAGGAGTAAACCATCGGTTATTCAGAGAATAAGTTGCAATTTTTAACACGCTCATACCATATATTTTAGCCAAAAAGTCTTATTATGAAAGTTCATATTTTGTCATTTCCAGATATTACCTTCTCGAAATCTTAAGTATGTATTTCTTCTCCTGTAGGGGCAGGTTTGAAACCTGCCCCTACACAGCAGGCAATACATTTTTTTCTCGAAAATTCCTCTTTACATAAAAATCCCCCTAAAACTACATCAGTAGAAGTTTAGGGGGGTTTTTAGTAAATGAATCAACGGCAAGACAGTTAGGCGCTATGTCGTACTCATTGTCTTTTTGTGCATCCTGGTTATCGTTTTTTCTTCCATGAAAGAGAGGCATATGACACACACAAGGGATACGAAGATAAATCCCAAAGAATAATTATTGGTATAATCTTTGATTGTGCCTAAGAAAATGGGGAGGAAGAAGCCGCCGAGACCACCCGCTGCGCCTACCATTCCACCTACAGTGCCGGTATCCTTTGGGAAATACTCTGCTACAAGCTTAAATACAACACCGTTTCCTATGCCCAGACAAACGCCCATCAAATAAAAGACGGTGAGCGAGGTCAATAACGGTACATTCAGGTTCAGGAATATCAATATGCTGAGTATGGCCACCGAAAGGACAATAAGAATGCGCCTTCCGGGGATACTGTCGCCCAGATATCCGCCGAGAATACGTGAAAAAGTGGTGACAAATACAAATATTGACGTAAAACTGCCTGCCTTTACCGGTGTTAATTTGTAAAAGTCCCGAAGGTAAGACGGCAACCATAACGAAAAGGTGACAAAGAATCCAAAGGTCATGAAGTAAAACAGGCAAAAGATCCAGATTAAATTTGAAGACTTATATATCTTCACTTTGTCGCTAAAGGTTGGAGGTTTTACATGGGCTGGTTTTGGTGCGTCTGCGGAAAAAAACCAGTAAACAAAGGCCATGAAGATCAAAGGAATTGAATAAACCATAAAAACCTTATGCCATCCCATGAAGTTTGCAAGCAACGGCGCTCCAAACGCGGCAACGGCGGAACCTATATTCCCAACACCGTAGATCCCTAATGCCAATCCCTGTTTTTCTTTCGGATACCATTGTGAAACTTGTGGTATCCCGATGGCAAATGAAGTTCCCAGGATACCGAAAAAGAATCCGCATACCAATAAGAATCCGTAACTCTCCGCAAAACTTGCTATAAACATGGGGAAAAACCCAAATAAAAGCAGGATACTAAAAACCCGTCTTCCTCCAAACTTATCTGTAAGGACACCAATAGGCACTCGTGCAATCGAGCCAAGTAATACCGGCGTTGCAAGGAGCAAACCCACTGCTGTAGAAGACAACTTAAACTCTGCCCTTAAATACACCGCCAATGGGGAAAACAATGCCCATCCTGCAAAACAGATGGCAAACGCTAATGTGGCAAGGATCAATACCCTTGTGTTTCCCTGGGGTGTTTGTACTGACGCATCCATAAAATATGTCTCCTAAAAATCTTTAAATTGAGCAGCCTTTGGCAGAGGCGTTATGGTAGCCGCAGGCTTCAGCCAACGAGGTCACCAACGAACGTTGAATTGCAAAATGACTACGGCGCAGACTACCGGATATCCTAAAACGCAAAAAATGAAATTCTATACAATAAATTTAATATTTATGAAGGAAACAGTGATTGGATGGATTCAAATTCACTCTTTACCATGAGAGGGCATTTGTACAGACCCTCTGTTACGAGAGAACTCGATTGTTTTATAAAAAACAACTTACCATTCTTTGATTTCATGAGGGTATAAAATTCATTCACCTGTCCATCCCTGAATAGCATGGATAATGTCTTTTCGTGGTCAAAAGGATGAGCATACAATTCATTGATCTTTTTCCCGATAACATCATCCGGTGACGCGAAACCAAAAAGCTTTGCACCAGCAGTATTGATATGGGTAATAACGCCGTCGTAGGAAGGCTCGTACTCATACCAGCCTTTTACATCCTTTACATCAGGAAGCACCTCAGACGCGCCCTTTGGTGATAAAGGTGTATTATTCATAAATACCTCCTGTTTGGTTAATAGCTAATCCTTTTAAGGGTTTAATTCCCATGTTGTTGCGGTATTTTCCGATGATTGTTTTGATTCGCTCTTTACAATCTCCTGCTCGTTGCCTCCTGTATTAATAGGATTTTCAGATTTCAAGAGGGGAACCTTTTTCTTGAATTTATAGATATTACTTTTTATAAAATCTTCATCCCTTTGAGTTACAATTGAACCGAGCACATTGAATGGGTTGTTCACCTTGTATTTTTGTTCACGAAGATACCCGCGCTCTTTCCTCAATTCATAACCATCCATGATGGATATGACAAATCCAACCGTAATAACAGTTGTTACGCCCAGCAAGGTCTTCTTCGGCAAAGATAGCCCTCTTACTATATACCCTGTATTTAACTTTCTATACATTAACATGGCCATAACTACAGCCGGAATAGTTATTGCCACCATTAAAGATTTTATTATTGAATTTATATTGTTTACAGTTCCCAGGGCTTCATCTGCATCTATTTCTACAATCAGTCCCATATTCAAATCTTTCAGCCAGCTCCATGCGCCGACAACTTTTAAACCACAATAGTCCATGTATCCTTCGAGGTCATAGCCAAATATTCTTTCTGTAACACACCTTTTCACACCTTTTGTCAGTATGTTGGTGTCAGGAGCTACAACCTTATGAAATGTTCTGAAAGTACCGCCCGTATCGTTTATTTGATCTGAAAATCTCGATTGTGTAACCATGACACCGTCTTTATCTACCAGATAGGCTTCGCCGGTCTTACCCACTGAAACATTTCTCGTGCTCTTACTGAGCCAGGAAATATCCATCCATAGTAAAACTGCGCCGATCACATCGTGGTTTTCACCCTTAATAGGATAAGACATAAACATCGAGGGCGATACCTCCTCTTTCCTCCCATCTGCATCATTGAGGGAAGAATGGATTACATCGGACATATACGTTTTTCCATCGTATAGGGTCTCAAGGACACTTCTGAATGGTTTTTCCTTCAGAATATTCATGCCTACAAAGGATTTCTCAGTATCAGTTGTTAATTGGATTGTGCCCGCCGCATCACAAATTATTATTCCTTTATAACCATAGTCTGTCTTTGCACACTCTAATTGCGTCTTCAGCCTTAAATATTCATGTTCATTTGTTCCGTTTACAAGACTTAAAAAATCCTCGCTGCCGTAAATGAATAATGCACTTTGGATCGTGTCTGAGATAGACCTGGCATCCGACTTTTTTTCATCGGATAGCAACATAAGGAAATCTCTTTGTCTGTTTACGATACTTTCCAGGTGTCTTTTAACCCCTTGTTTTAATTCATCATTTGCCTTTGGAAATGCAAGCATCCTGAACAAAACAAGGGGAAATAATCCAAATAATACAAATACTACAATAACGATAACCACACGTTCCTTTAATATTCTACTTACCATCTTTCACCTCTTATGAGTTAAATGTCACGAGTCAGGTAAATTGTTCTCATCGAGTTTGGAAAATTCATTAAGACATACTTCAATGTCGTTGATGCTAATTTGTCGTTTTCAAAAAATCATGTAATTCCTGATGATGTAATGCGCAACTAATGTACCTATAAAAACAAAAAAACGCCTGTGTTGCTCCAAGTATTTTTATTTTAATGGCTTATAAAAAATAAAAATTATTTTAAAAATTATTTTACCGATCTAACTGTAAACAATTCGTTTCAAGTCAAACTTTCACTAAATTTTGTAAGTAGTTAAAATACAGTTATTTATAAATAAATAGCAAAAGTTTAACAAGTGGAAACAAATTGGTTGCACTATAAAGTAAAATCCGTAAGTTTCACAAAGACTGTAATGATGAGATGTATGAATTATTATTTTGTTTTAAGGTTTGATTATAATCCGCCATGTTCAAGGAAGTGTAACTATTCAGCGAAAACTGACAGAATCAACATTTTGTTCACTCATAGTGATTGTGGATGAAAGTACGCTGAATAGTCACTGTTTTTTTGAAAATTCAAGAGAGAGGATACTGTATGGCATTCATTTTTTAGCAGGACAATTTCTTCAGGCATGCGTTATCACCACAAGCTCCTTTCCTACCTTCTACTCCTGATATCTTCTATCTTGCTCCTTATTTCTTCTGCGTCGGTTGCATTGGGGCTGAGTTTCAGGTAGGTCATGTAATCATTCAATGCGTTTTCATTTTTCCCCAGTTTTTTTAAGGTATTTCCACGGTGGAGATAAGCAAGAGGATTGTAAGGAAAGAGGTCAATGGATGTGTTAAAGTCCGCAAGGGCATCTTCGTATCTTCCTAATTGATATTCAAGCTGACCCCGTTCGAAATAGACCCCGGCAAGCCGGGAATTTAATTCCAACACCTTGTCGTAGTCCATAATAGCTTTTACAAGGTCTCCCTTTCCACGGTGTGCCTTTGCCCTGATATAATAGGCAAAGGCATTGTTTGGTGTGGTTTTTATAAAGACCGTAATATCCTGAATAGCATCATCAAAGCGTTGCATATCCGCATAAAGAATGCCCCTTTTCATGTAGATTTCGATGTTGTCCGGGTCGAGTTCCAGCGCCTTACTAAAATCTGCAAGGGCATTTTCTGGTTCACCCGATTCGGCATAAGCCAGGCCCCGATGGGCATACGCGGCCGCAAATTCAGGGTCTAAGGAAATGGCCTTGCTCAGATCTTCGATGGTCAGGTCTGTCCTGCCTGCCAGTTTAAAGGCAATACCCCGGTTATAATAGGATAAGGTCGAATTGGGATCTAACGATAATGCCTTACTATAATCCATGATTGCCTTGTCGATCACCTCTATTGAGGCATAAAGAGAACCGCGATTGTAGTATGCGGGCGCATAATCGGGATTCAGCTCAATAGCCTTGTTGTAATCCTTTATGGCCATATCAGCGTCCTTCATCTTTTCATAAATCACGCCACGATTACAAAAAGCTACCGCATCGTTCCCATGCAATTCAATGGAGCGGGTTACGTCCCTTAACGCCTTTTCTCTATTACCTTTCTCTTTTTCCAGTATTGAACGATTCAGGTAAATATCGGCAACAACTTCATTCTTGGTGAGATTCTTGAGATAAGAGCCGTTCTTGATGCTTTTTTGTGAGATGCGTTTCCCGGGCATATTTACATAGTAACTGTCGGGGGTAGCCATACCCTCATACCCTGTCTCAATATTCTTACGAAAATCACCGTCATCGTAACGTACAAAAATATGTTCCGGCACGCTCACACCATAGATGGGCAGGCGTAACCCTTCTGCTATGCAGAGATAAAGGATGGACAGTCCCACACAGTTGCCTGCCTTTGTATCCAATACCCTGTTTAAGGATAGAGAGTCCAGATCGCCCGTTTGTACATATTGAAATTGGAGCTCGTTAAAAAGGACAAGGTTGATGGTCTTGATAATCTGTTCAGGTTCGGTTTCGTCCCGGAGGCTTGTCTTGATGTTGTTAACAATGTCATCCAGTCTTTTGAGATACGTGTCAATGTCTATTCCGGGGTAAGATTCTTGTGCGATTGTAAGGGCGGTTCTTGCCAGGCTTATGTCCTGCGCATGAATTTCCCAAACCGGACTTGAAGTGTCTGCCGGCAGATCTGGCAAGGCAGACATCAGAACTATGCAAAACCATGTAAAACCACAGATTGCACAGATTAAAAACCGTATTTTTTTAACAGGGGCAGGTGATGACCAAAAATTTTTACATGTACGATTTGGGATTTGGGATTTAAAGTCGTAAATCTCACATCGCAAATCGCAATTTTTTGCCAAAACTGGTAAAGAAACAAGCGCTCCGGGACTAATATGCATGTTTGTTAATGAATCCGTTCCATAGGGTAAGCCAGATTATCTTCAAGTCAAAGTTTAGTGACCAGTTTTCAATGTAATACAGGTCGTACTCAATTCGTTTTTCCAGAGAGGTATTCCCGCGCCAGCCACTCACCTGCGCCCAGCCGGTGATACCTGCCTTCATTTTGTGTCTCAGCATATATTTTGGGACGGTGTTCCTGAAATTTTCAATAAAGACCGGCCGTTCAGGGCGTGGTCCAACAATGCTCATATTTCCTTTAAATACGTTAAAAAATTGCGGGAGTTCATCCAGACTGACCATCCTCAGGAGTTTCCCTATGTTTGTGCACCGCGGGTCATCCTTTTTTGTCCAAATGGGGCCCGTTTTCATTTCTGCATTTTCAAACATCGTTCGGAATTTGAGCATGTTAAATACCTTGCCGTCCAATCCCATCCTTTCCTGTTTGTACAATACAGGGCCCTTCGAGGTTAGTTTGATTAACATTGCAATTATCAGCATGAGAGGAGAGGTTACCAGTATTATCACAGATGAAAAAATAATGTCCGAGACTCTTTTTACAATAATATTCCATCCGTAAAGGGGCGTGTCGCGAAGGCTGATGAGGGGCATACCCTCAAATTCACTCACGCTACCCCGTAGGGTAACAAACTCAAAAAGGTCAGGTAACACCACGATGCTAACCGCCTCATCACCAATCCAGTCTAAAACTTCCTTTAATCGATTATGGGCATGAAAAGGTAAGGCAACAAAAATAATGTCGATGCCGCGCCCGGTAATCAATTCACGAATGTCAGAATACTTTCCTACGACCTTTATTCCCTGTATTTCGGTTCCTACGCTTTTCTGGGCGTCTGTAAGGAAGCCGGATATTTGAATCCCCAGTTCCGGGTGTTTCCGTATTTTGTTTACCAGATCCTGCCCTGACTTTTCCGTGCCAACAACGAAGGCGTGTCTCTGATTGTATCCCTTCTGCCTGATTAATCGCAGGAATTCCCGGAACAAGATGCGTATGAGGCTCAGAAGCAAGATATTAATGAGCCAGAAATAAATGAATGTCAACCGGGAAAATTCGTATTGGCGGAAGAGAAAGGTAAATGAGATAAGGAGCAGGGTGGCAAAGGTTGATGCCTTGGCAATATCGAAGATCTCAGAAAATCTGGTAGAAACTCTACGGGGACGATATAATCCAAACCACTTAAAAATCACACCCCACAAGGGGATCATGAAAATGAGGAGGGTCAGGTAGATTTTAAACGGGGGAATTTTTGTATAAACCGGTATGATGCCGGAGTACATACGCAAATAATAAGAGAGCACCCATGAAATGGATAAGACGACCCAGTCTATTAAAAGCAATAACGACTCGAAAAACTTGCTGTGTTTTTTTAGCATAGGAACCTATCAGAACCTTTTACAATAGCTTTAATCTTTATGGCCTTCTTTTCCCTGACTGCAAAAAATCATCCTGTCTTCTTTCATATCGTAGGTATTTCCACAATAGCTGCAAACTGCACGCTCGCTACTAAACTTTAACGTGGTTCCGCATCTGCATGCCCAGCCAACTTGTTTGGCTGGAACACCGGCAACTATGGCATAATCCGGCACATCGGATTTAACTACTGCACCGGCTCCGATCATTGCATACTGCCCAATAGTGATACCACATACAACGGTTGCATTTGCGCCAATGGTTGCGCCTTTCTTTACACGGGTATCTCTGAATTCGTGCTTTCTTTCTACAAATGCCCTCGGATTATATACATTGGTAAAAACACACGATGGGCCACAAAAAACCCCGTCTTCGAGGATTACGCCTTTATATACCGATACATTGTTTTGGATCTTGCATCCATTACCGATTTCTGCATCAGGGCCTATTACCACGTTCTGTCCTATGGTGCAGTTGTTTCCTATCTTTGAACCGTTGAGGATGTGAGAAAAATGCCATATCCTCGTTCCCTCTCCCAGACAAGCTCCTTCATCAACATAGGCGCTTTCGTGAACAAAGTACGGTGTGGAAGAGGAAACTCGGGACGTGAGAGAGTTTTCTGCCGATTCCAGGATTTTCAACACCTTCAAGCCCTCAAATCCATCTGTCCGTGGCCTCTTTCTCTGGAACACACATTCGGTAAAATGGCTCAACTCCAGTTTTAATGGTTCCCCGTCTTCTACGGGGATAACCTGATAATCAACCTTTTGCGCAACGGGTATTTTGCCGTCCTTCCATTCTATTTTGTGAGGATAGAGAAAAAGCTTCTCCTTGCTTAAGTCGTCGAAAACCGCCATTGCCTTTGAGCCTACGACAATTAGTTTTTGCTCCTTGTATGGGTGGAGCCAGCTTACAAAGATGTGTCCCTTTACCCCGTTTTTAAACTCAAGGGCGGTTAACGTCGTATCATAAATCCCTCTGTTAAGATAGTCGCCTCCAAAGGCCGTTACTATGACAGGTTCTTCTCCAAGAAGCATTACGATAACCGAGATATCGTGTGGCGCAAAACTCCAGAGGATATTTTCTTCTGTTCTGAGTTTCCCGATGTTAAGCCGGTTAGAATAGAGGTATTCGACCCTCCCAAGCTTACCCTCGGCGATGATTTCTTTGAGTTTTATAACTGCCGGGTGGTACTGAAGGATATGTCCTACCATTAATATCCTTTTCCCTTTTTCGGCAATATCTACTAATTCCTCTCCTTCCTTGACGGTCAGCGCTAAGGGCTTTTCCACGTAAACATCTTTGCCTGCAAGGAGCGCTTGTTTTACATACCCATAATGCGTAGCCGCCGGGGTAGCAATAGCAACCGCTTTTATATCCGGATTGCTGAGCATGTCCTCAAATGAGTTGGTATAGTTTGTATCAGGAAACAGATCCTTTCGTTCTGCAATGGTGCACGGGTTTGAATCGCAGGCAGTATGGAGTACCCCTAGTTCATATAAATTACGAAGGATGTTTTTTCCCCAGTAACCAAGACCAATGAGGCCGAAAAATCTTACGGTTTTCATGCTGTTTCCCTCTTTATGAACAACGTATTGTTAAAATCGGACACGGAGAATTTTGAAAAATATTGTTAACATTGTAACGATTTGTTTTTTTAAAAAATTTGTAACAATTTAGCTTTTTGAAAAATCTTAATAAAAACTCGGTTTTACCGTCTGTGTAGCGCGAACTTCAGTTCGCAGGACATCGACATAAATGTCGTGCTACATGCACGACTCGTTCGAGTCAGGTGTTTTTCAAAATACTAAATTGTTGTTTGATTCCTTATTTGACTCCGGTTGCGTTGTTCCGGAAATCACACTCAACACGCTTCTTGCGAGTCTGTCTATTGAAAAATATTCTCGCACGAGATTATACCCGTTCTCTCCGCATTGTTTGCACAAATTCCTGTCATGGTAGAATTCCAAAATTGCACGGGTGAATGCTTCGGCATCTCCCGGTGATACACATTGCCCAACAGTATGCCTTTCAACCAGACGAGCTATTTCACCGGTATTTGCCAAAATAATAGGTTTTGCACAGGCCATGTACGGAAATATTTTAACCGGGATTGCCATATTATTATGAGGGTGATTTATATTTGCGTTTATTCCAACATTGGCTAAATTAATATAGTCGCAGAGTTCAACTGGAGAGACGGGCGGGAGTATCTTTACATTCGTGAGATTGTTTTTTTTAATCACGGCAACAAATTCGTCACGTTTTGCGCCACCTCCAACAATCAAAAACAGGATTTCTTTATAATCCTTCAACCTTTCAGCACAGGTAACGATAAGGCTCATGTCCTGTAAGAGTCCGAGCGTGCCAACATAAGTTACCGTAAAAGTATTTTCTCCGATTCCTAATTTTTCAGCTAACGCCCCATTTCTTGGCCGGGGGAAGAAGATACCTGTATCCACTCCATTGGTGATTACCGTTATTTTTTCAGGGCAAATGCCTTTTGAGATGATGTTGTTTTTTACACCTTCAGTAACGGCTATAATCTTTGCAGCCTTTTTGTAAAGGAATACCTCAACTTTTTCTAACGCCTTAATCATTAAGCCCCTTTTCATATTGGTGCCGGCATAAATCCTCTCAGGCCATATGTCCCTTACATCGAATATAAATGGAGTCCCTTTCATTTTGCTTACGACATAGCCTGCCAGGGCAGCGAATAGGGGGCCTGATGTGGCCAGTGTGTAATCTGCTCTTCCCGCCCATAGACCGGCGAAAATCGAAGAAAACATAAAAGTCAGGTAATTTAAGAGCCGCGCAACGGCGCCTGTGGCGGATGATGTAAATAGCCACACCCTTATTATCTTGACTCCATTATTATTTTCCAGCGAAAAAAATTTCTTCTTATAACCAGGATATGTTTTTCCGAAGGGATAATTAGGGAACCCTGTTATTACCGTGACCTTGTGCCCAAGTCTCCTTAAGTTAAACGTTAGACCCGACATTCTTTCCGAGGCGGCCCCAATCTCCGGTGTAAAATACTGGCTAATAAAGAGAATACGCATTTTCACATGTCCTCATCATCAAACTCGTCGTCGGAATCAATATCCATAGTGCTTTTATGTAAATTCTTGGTGAAACGCGTTTTCGAAATATCTTCGATCCTTTGCTGATTTTCCGTAAACCAGCTCCTCGACCCCAATCCGGCAATGCTGCCGTCCCCAATAACAGCGATTACATCCTCACCGTATCTTCCCACATCCTTTGTGTTTTCGTAGAAAACGATTACAAGTATCCTGTCGGAAAGCCGGTTCAAAAAAAAAGTAAGGGCGGTATCAGAAAGAAATTGGAGGGCATTTTCCTCAAGCGTCACCCAAAGATGATCGGAATGTATTGCATTTACTAAGGCCAATGCAACCTTGAGGTCTGGATCGATCCGGTTCCATAGGTCAGAAGAAATTGGTTTCTCTAAGTCGTGTGGCAATTGTTGTTCGGCTTTATTCCATAACCCCGCGTCCTCTATTTCTCTCCGGATGTCCTGCCATCCGTATCCCGGCGGAAGTCCCAGCGACTCCCGTAACGTCCCCGGCAAATACTCACACTTTGAAGTTGTGAACCACATAGACCCCAGTGCATTTCTAACCGCCTGCTGTGAATGCCCCAGCAAACAGTCGATTATGAAGGCCAGGGTGTAACGGTTCAGTTCAACGGTGCTGATAAGCCCGATCCTGCTTCCTTTCATCAGACTAAAGCTTGATAGAGAACCGTCGATAGGCTTTGTGCCTGCCGTCACAACATGATTATTATGATAACTCTCTTTTGTTATTGGTGTCGTAGTGTTTTCAAGGAATTGGAAATACCTTCTTACCTGCGGATAAAAGCGGTTAATGCTGGTGATTTTCTTGCTGGATTGCTTCATGTTGGTTAGCCCAAAACGCAAGGCAACCAGGTAAATAATCAAGTTACCCCACCCTTCTCCCTTGAGAATACTGCCGGCTCCTAAAGTTAAAAGGAGTACAAAAATAGTTATTGCAAATAAAATATTGCTGATCAATTGGCTATTTTCTACCGCTGTTAAACGTCCTATATGGGCATTCAGATATCGCTTAATTTTGCCCGCAGTAAAAACCTCTTTCTCGAACCATGATTCATCCCTGGGTAGAGGAAGAGATGTCCCCTTCAACCGTAAAATAATTTGCTGGTATTCAAGCGAAGCGCCTCTGGCGTGTTTCTCCCTCAAAACGGAGTTTTTGGCGCCCATAACGCTTATTTTATATTGAAAAACCGAGGAAATGCCAAAAAGGGCCAGCATCAGAAAAGTTAAGGGGGTATTGGTGTAAAATAAGACGCCAACGGATACAAATAAAGTGACGACAGGAATAACGGTGTCTAAAAGCATCCAAAGCACCCTGCCAATGTCCCGTGAGTCCTTACGGGCAAGTCTGAAAACGATGCTGCTATCACTGAAATTCCTGTCAGGCGGCGCCCAAACCTTTAAACTGGAACCAAAGGCCGAGAGTATCCTCTTTGAACAAAATTCCTCATATCTGCGCCCCAGGAAGAAACCCCTCGTTCTGGAAAAATAAATCAACCAGGCCGAAAGCAAAAGAGAGACCAGAATCCCTGTTCCGCAAACGAAAAGCAGTCCGATGGAGGTTCGCGTTTGAAATACGTATCCAAACAGTTTAATGTTGTTACCTTTTTCCAGTGCCTGTGCATAATAAATAACCAGACCAATGGTCCATACCTGAAAGAAAACGCCCAGAAAGCTCGTTATGAGGATAAGAAATGACTCTTTCTTAAAGCGCCATATCGAGTCGGCAGTGATTACCTTAAGAATGGCGCTGTATCGGCCGAACGTCCCTAAAAAATTATCCAGTCGCGATTTTAATCGATCGTATATCTTCACGAGTAATCGCTTTTCTATGAAAACGGTATCACCAAGAAGTTTTTGGAATGGGGGTTTCTTCATTGCTCTTAATAATGACAAATAATATCCCAATAATATACCAGAGAAATAAGGCATCTGGTTTCTTCCAGAAGCTGTCTGTAAAACCATGCAAAAAGATCGAAATGAGGCTTGCCACAATACCCATCAAGAGCATTTTTTCGTATCCATTTGATAGTGTCCGCCAGGATTTTACAGCATTATAAAATACGTTTGCAAATAACCACATAAAGATCAACAGTCCAATAATGCCTGTTCCGACACCGACATGGAGGAAGATATTGTGCGCATGGGATAGTCTGTCAACCGTCTTGACTTTTGCCTTTTTTTTCCCCTTTTTGTTTTTTTTCTCCTGGGAGGTTGTCTCCTTTTTCAGCAGGCGTTCTTTCTCTTTTATTTCCTGTCCGTATTGCTGGTATGCGTATCGGAAAACTTTTGAGCCAGGACCTATGCCAAGGATAGGATGGTCCTTGATCATGGCTATTGAAGCCTTCCAGCACTGGAGCCGTTCTCCGATGATTTTTTCGGAAGAGAAAAACTGGTCAATTTGTGTAATGGTTTTTGCGTGGGTGATAAATTTGGATGGCAAGATGCAAATAAGCGCTATGCATACGACGACAGGAATAAAGAGTAAATACTTCTTTTGAATTGCAAAACAGATAAAAAATAACGTAATAATGATAGCAACCCAGCTCGTTCTATTCATGGTCAAGATCAGGGAAAAACTGTACACGCATATGAGAAGAATCAAATACAGTCGGGTTAATAAGTCTCTGTAATAGAAAAACAGGCATACCGCAATAGGCAAGAACAGGGATATATATTTTGCAACGCGGGAATGGTATTCAAAGGTGGCTACCAGCCTTTCTGCGTGAATGGCGATTCCTGTGTAATAGCCATACAATCCATATGCGCACACCAAACCACTGGTAATAAGCATGGATTTTATAATGCGTTTGATTTGTTCCTGTCCTCGTATGGTATTAACCATGCAAAAAAAGATAATGAAGTATATGAGGTAATCAAACAATAGGGTATGAAGACTATCTTTGATATTTTTTGAATGAAATGAGGCAAGCAGCGAGTAAAAAAGAAATAAAAAAATAGGGATATTGAGCGCTGTTTTAGTAAAAAACGGTTTCTTTTCAAGTATCGTTATTGTTATCCAGCAACTTATCACCGTTAAAAGACACAGGAGTTTAATAATGTCCGCGCCGAAGGGGAAAAAAGAAAGGATAAAAAAATAGGCAATGAAGGCACATTCTGAGATTCGGCTTGTATAGGGTATGCTATGTTTAGTCATGAGTACTTGTTTTGGTTAGATAAATTTTCCAATAGTCCACCGGTACCTGTTTATTTTTAAGCAAAACTCCTGAAATTCCTGAAACGTCCAAAAGCTTATTTTGCAATACTTTTATATCCAGGCAAGCAATCCATGTACGCATACTGCAATATCCGTAGAGTATTGGTATATATCAAGCAAACGGCCGCTATCCAGTTCGATCTCAGCAATCGTAGCAGGAGAGAATCCTACAAGAATTCTTTTGTCATCAATCGGAGTCAATCCACGGACGAACAATCGCTTTTTTTCTTCGTAACAGTCAATTTCTGCATTATGGATGGCTAAAATTTCCGGATAAGCCAAGAGATCGATTTCGTTAATGAATTTTCCATCTTGCGAGTATACCACGACCCTTTTACCCTGGCTATCATTAATAAGTATCCTATCGTCAAAAAACACAAGGTTATGACATCCGATTATAGAGGGGTCCTCAATTAAGATACTATCGGTTTTCGTATTATAAACGAGACCGAATCTGTTCAAAAGTACATACAACTGGCCTTTGTGAACTGCTACTGCATTAAGATGCGTGTGGCTTGGGTGTTTGTTTGGTTGTAGCTTAAGCCATAGCAACCTGTTGTCAATAGCCTTGTTGATCGGTAGTGTATTTAATTTACAATGACGTTGGAGTTTAAAGTTTTCTCTCGCCCACCAGCTTTCAAGAAGGTTGCCTAGAGGGTCAATGCAAATGGCGCCATCTATTGCAGTGGAGGCCACCCAGATAGTATCTTTGTTGTTGTATAATTCGTGCAGACCCACAAAGAGGTTGTGTGTTATTTTTCCCTTTGGATTGAGATCGGTATCGAAAAGGAGCAGGCTGTGATAAACAGCAGCATACAGCATGTCGCCCCATCTAATGATACCACGCCCGCCGCGTGCATTACCTCTTGGATTTGGGTCGTCCTTTTCTGTGATGGGCGGATCGGTCGGGGTCAGCGGTTTCCGTGCGATAATTTTTTTGGTTGCCCAGTTAATGCGCACCAACTCTCCACCTTGTGTAACGGGGGCCTGGCGAACAACGGTGCTAAAGAAGACATCCATACAATGTGGCCTTAATCAAAAAATCAGATATGCTTTGTTGCGATAAACAGCTATTTTTTATAATCCCAGAATTTACAATACTCTGGCATTAAATCAAATGTTCTTTGCGCTTCCATTACGAGATTTTTGTCCGGTTCGTGATGCCGGCGATTGACCCGTTTCGTAGTGATATGACCTCCATGGAGTTCATATTCATCCTGTCTTTTGGGGTTTAAAGCATTGAAATTGCCTACAGCACCAATCGCGGGAATTTCGCTTTCGACGAAAGAAAGGATTTTATCAAAAATTTTCTCATTTGTGCACAAGTCTTCGTACCGTATCTTTAAACAATCATTTTCTTTATCCATTTCAATCTGCCTTTGAAACTCCTGGTTTAAATCATTTGCAACCGCTTCAGGGCAAAATATACCCGGAAAGTTTCCTTTGCCACTTTTCATCCTGTAATAGAGCGAAATATAGATATCTCGTGGGTCACGTCCTGTCAACAAAAACTTCATTTCGGGAAAATGTTGCCTGTATTTCCTCCACCCGTCATGATGAATTTCCTTTACCCCAATCTGTGAAACACATGATGCAAGGTGTGGCATCAACTCCCTTTTGAATGACTCAATTATGTATTTTTGTTTATTTTCTGACCAATTTTTTTTAAATGCCTCGAGATCTATTCCGTGTTTCAGGAACATCCCGGCATCTCTTTTTTTAATGGAAAACCTGTCTTTCCCCAAGTTCGGCTCCAGGAAAATGAAGGAGTAAGGAAGCAAGGTAAGCGCCTCACTGAGGACGGTCGATCCGGTTCTTCTTAAGGAAGCGATGTATATAAAAGGTTTCATTTTAGACATATACTTTGCTGATATCTATTTAAATGCTATACTCAAGAGGCTTACAATTTGTGATTTATAAACCTGATATGGATTTGCCATAATCTGACGAGGGTGGCACGGACAAGCTGTGCTTGTCCGTGTT
>JABWAQ010000097.1 GCA_013360945.1 Candidatus Brocadia sp. | reverse complement strand
TTACAATTTGTGATTTATAAACCTGATATGGATTTGCCATAATCTGACGAGGGTGGCACGGACAAGCTGTGCTTGTCCGTGTTTTTGTAATACCGCCAAATACCTTGTGCTTGCAATGATCCGACTTGGTTTTTCTATCCAAATTTTAAAATGGATATTTTACAAACAACATCGTGCAAGTTCAACACGGACAAACGGAGTTTGTCCGTGCCACCCTGTTTATCGATCTAAAATATTCACTGATTGTGAACCCTTTGAGTATATAACACCCGCGCAATGGCAACTTTTCTGGCGTTTGCTATAAATAATAAGAACGGCTTGTTTTTCTGTTTGATAGAGAGAAAGAGGCTGAAATTGGAAATGGGATGCAATGGTGGGAATTAAGGGAAGTTTTCCTGCCTCTTTGGCATTGCCAGGGGAAGCATCAACATTTTTCAGCAGAATTTCTGCATTTTTCTTGTCGTCGGATAAAGGTATTTTGGAGCTTTGTACTGGGGAGACAGCCTGTAAAGGCTGAATAATTACAAAGAGGTTTTTTACATACTGAAGCGCATCTGATCCCTACATGCGTTTTATGGCTGCTCCAAGCCTCGATAACCGTTCTTCGAGCCGTTCGTATCCCCGGTCTAAATGATAAATACGGTGAATCTGAGTAGTCCCTTTTGCTACCAAACCGGCAAGTACAAGGCCTGCACCGGCACGCAGGTCGGAGATCATTACTTCGGTGCCGGATAGAAATGGCGTTCCTCTTATAATCGCACTTGGCCCATCTACTCGGATATCGGCGCCCATTCGTCGTAATTCCGCAGCGTGGATAAATCTGTCGGGGAATATCTTTTCGGAAATGATACTTTTTCCCTCTACGACACTTAACAAGGCCATAAACTGGGCCTGCATATCAGTCGGCATACCCGGATATGGCAACGTCATCAGGTCAACGGCATGGTATGCATCATTTCCTTTGACCGTAATGGTATTATCAGAGGCAGTTATTTCTACCCCAATCTCTTGTAACTTATCGATCACCGCACCGAGATGTTCTGCCCGTGCATTTTCCAGAGTAATATTACCTTTGGTAATGGCACCGGCGATTATGAAGGTTCCAGCCTCAATCCGGTCAGGAATTATTTCGTAATCAACACCATGGAGTTCCTGGACCCCCTCGATTATCAGTTTGTTTTCACCAATTCCGGTAATTTTAGCGCCCGCCTTGTTCAGAAAATTTGCAAGGTCTTGCACCTCCGGTTCACAGGCCGCATACTCAATGGTGGTTGTACCTTCCGCCAATACGGCCGCTGTCATGACATTGCAAGTTCCCAGCACCGTTTTCCCCGTGAAGGAAATTTTCGTCCCTATTAATCTATCCGCGGATGCATTTACATAACCTTCCGTTGTCTCTATCTGGGCCCCCAGTGCGGTAAGGCCTTTTATGTGTAAATCGATGGGGCGTTGGCCAATAACACACCCTCCGGGATACGAGACTTTTGCCCTGCGTCTCTTGCTCAATAATGGACCTAAAACGCATATGGACGCCCTCATCTTTCTGACAAGTTCGTAGGGCGCTGTGAATTTATCGTTATTTTCCCCGTCCCTGAATAGTATTTCAAGGGTTCCATCCTCAGCCTTTTTTACTTCTCCACCAAGGTTTCTCAATATGTCCGATTGTGTCTGGATATCGACAATATTTGGTATTCCTTTTATCCGGGACGGGCCATGAAGTAATAAACAGGCTGCCATAATAGGTAAGGCGGCGTTTTTCGCTCCGTTGATTCTCACACTCCCTTCTAAACGATTTCCCCCGTCGATGACGATTTTATCCACAATCTGCCTCCATTTGTGCAATGACGATGCGATTTATCTGTTGATAATCTTCTATAAATGCTGATTTTTTAAAATATCCGGTGTCCTTTAACAACCGCGCTACCTCTGGTGCCTGTTTTTCACCCACCTCAAAAATAACAAAGCCTCCTGGCTTGAGCCATGTATCTGCATGTGCGATGATGCGTTTGAACATGTGGAAACCATCCTGGCCACTGACGAGCGCCGCATATGGTTCATAATCCCTCACCTCCTTTTGCAAGGCACTGAATTCATTGCTTGATACATAAGGGGGATTGGATACAATGAAATTTACCTTTGATTCAATTTCGCATCCTTCGAGCGGTGCAAAGATATCACCACAGAGAAACGTTATTTTATCAAGTACTTCATGCCTTTGGGCATTGATCCTGGCAACCGCTAAGGCGTCGGGAGAGATGTCTACTGCAAATATCCTGGCATTGTCTATCTTTTTTGCCAGTGCTATCGCAATATTGCCACTCCCTGCCCCAATGTCCACCATAACGATTTCATTTTCTTTAGACAGAATTTGTGACCTTTTTATAACGGCCTCTACAAGTAATTCCGTTTCTGGACGCGGGATTAATACCCGTTCGTCCACGTGCAAATCCAGGGACATAAATTCTGCATGATGTGTAATGTATTGTAGCGGAACCCGCCGTGCGCGCTTCTGTATAGCTTTTTTATAACTTGCTGCGGCAGAGTTTTCTACAGGTCTGTCGGGGTTTATATAAAGATCGATGCGTCTGCAACAGAGGAGATGTGATAGGATAACCTCCGCATCCAGACGCGGGGAGTCGATGCCATGCCCTTGCAATACCGTATTTGCCCAGTGAATGAGATCGGATACGGTGCTCGTATCCGGGAATTCATTTTTTCTCCCTTCCGCAGTGTCTCCATGTCGGGTGGACCGGACAGGGGAGTGGTAATTTCCATTTTGTTTTGGGTCTCTGTGGGGCGTGTTTGTTTTACGTGTTTCGGACGGCATCGTTGTCTGTTTTATTGATGAAATCCTCATATAAAAAAGAAAAGTAATGAGGATCAAGAGGGACAGGTGCAGTCTTTTCAGGTTGCACTATTTTGCATATGTTCTAAAACCCTGGCTCCCTGATATCGAAGTTTTTTATAAGCTTGCTGCCAGGTGCTTTAATTGTTCATCTTTGTAATAAGCCATTAAAGCATCGATAATATCGTCCATGTATCCCAGCATAACTTGTTCCAGATTGTGTACGGAGAAATTTATCCGATGATCGGTAACCCGATTTTGCGAATAATTATAGGTGCGTATTTTTTCACTGCGATCCCCTGTTCCTATCTGATCCCGTCGTATTTGATCGCGTTCGTTCCGTTTCTGCCCCTCGATCAGTTCGTACAAACGACTTCTCAGAATACGCATGGCCTTTGCACGATTCTTGTGCTGGGATTTTTCGTCAAGGCATTTTACAACCAACCCGGTGGGAACGTGGGTAATCCTGACGGCCGAACTTGTTTTGTTTACCTTTTGTCCGCCAGGACCAGAGGCCCGGAAAGTGTCAACTAAAATATCATTCGGGTTGATATCGATTTCTACCTCTTCAATTTCCGGGAGAATGGCAACCGTAGCTGTTGATGTGTGAACCCTGCCGCTGGCTTCTGTCCGTGGCACCCTTTGCACGCGATGCGTCCCGCTTTCGAAACGGAGTTTTTGGTACACATTATTCCCTTCGATGGAAAAGGTTACTTCTCTAAATCCCCCCAGATCCGTTTCGCTGCTGTCAAAGAGCTCTACCCTCCACCCCTGATTTTCAGCATATTTGGTGTACATGCGGAACAGGTCGGCCGCAAAGATAGCTGCCTCATCGCCGCCCGTGCCGGCACGTATTTCGGCTATTACATTTTTGCTGGAAATTTTATCCTCAGTGACAAATAACCCCTTGATTTCGTCAAATAATGCTTCTTCCTGTTTTTCCAGGAATCCCAACTCGTCCTTTGCCATCTTCGCTAATTCCTTGTCTTCGACTTCCTGGGCTAAAAGTCCCTCAG
Source organism: Candidatus Brocadia sp. (assembly GCA_013360945.1). Taxonomy (GTDB): domain Bacteria; phylum Planctomycetota; class Brocadiia; order Brocadiales; family Brocadiaceae; genus Brocadia. Next base: position 6,885 of record JABWAQ010000097.1, on the reverse strand, counting down.
TTTCCTTTTTTCTGGTAAGCGTATCTGCCAGTTGCATGTATTTGTGTACCATCCGGGAAAGGCTGCCATGCTCTTTTATGTATGCTGTATAGCGGCTTGAATCTGCAATTACCTCAGGGTCGGACAACAGCTTTTCCAGTTCACTGTATCTTTCGTGCATCTTTTCTAATTTTTTTAACAATTTATCATTCATTTTTGCTTTACGGCTTCTTCGGTCTTTTGACTCTTTTGCAACCTCTTTTGGAACTTCTCTATTTGGCCGGCGCTATCTACAAATTTCTGCTTGCCGGTATAAAACGGATGGCACTTGGAGCAGATTTCTATGGCAATTTTAGGTTTTGATGATCTTGTCTTAAAGGTCTCCCCACACCCACACGTTACAATAGTCTCCACATATACCGGATGTATCCCTTCCTTCATTGCTTTCCCCCTAAAAAAACAATGCGTTCATAGAACGCATAAAATTTAGACAACCAACTATCCTGAACATGCGAAAATTCTAACAGACCCGCAGTCATTCTGCAATAGAATTTTTCATAAGAGTTTTTGAGAATTCATTTGAATATTTCTGATGATTAAATATAATTAAGAATTTGAATTTATGTATTCAGACATCTGTCATGTAGCTAAAAGTCGTATTTTGATTGGGATTTAAGGGTTTATGTTTGAGTCAATTGCAAATAGTCTGGAAGGTGTTTTCAGCAAACTCCGCGGGAAGGGACGTCTGACAGAGGCGAACATCAAGGATGGATTGCATGAGGTGCGTCTGGCGCTTCTTGAGGCGGATGTAAATTATAAAGTCGTTAAGGATTTCATCCAGCATGCCACGGAGCGTGCCGTCGGTGAGGAAGTGATCAAGAGTATTGCGCCAGGACAGCAGGTGATTAAGATCGTTCACGACGAGTTGATTAAACTGATGGGGGAGTCTGATACAACGATCCCTTTCAAGGAAGGCGAACCGACGTTAATCATGTTGGTGGGGTTGCAGGGTAGTGGAAAGACTACCACGGCTGGAAAACTTGCCAAAACGATACTTTCAAAGGGAAGAAGGCCATTGCTTGTTGCTGCGGATATACAGCGGCCCGCTGCAATTGAACAGTTGAAAGTGTTAGGCCAGCAGCTCGATGTGCCGGTATACTTTGAGGCGAATTCTCAACCGGTGAAGATATGCAAAAATGCCGTTAAGCATGCCAGGGAAAATACCAATGACGTTATTGTCCTGGATACTGCGGGAAGATTGCACATTGACGATGAACTGATGTCTGAATTAAAGGAGATTAAAGAAAAACTCGAACCGGATCAGATTTACTTCGTTTGCGATTCCATGACGGGTCAGGACGCCGTTAACAGCGCAAAGGAGTTCAATACCCAATTGGGATTTGATGGGGTGATTTTGACCAAGCTCGATGGTGATACCAGAGGCGGCGCCGCCCTCTCGATACGGGCTGTTACCGGGAAACCCATTAAATTCGTAGGTATCGGTGAGAAGTTAGACAGGCTGGAGGAATTCCATCCGGATCGTATGGCCTCCAGAATTTTGGGAATGGGAGATATTTTGTCCCTTGTAGAAAAGGCACAACAGGCAATTGACCTTGAAGAAGCCCAGAAACTGAGCAGGAAAATACAAGACGATACGCTAAGTCTGGACGATTTTCTTATGCAACTCCAGCAGATCAAAAAGATGGGGCCGATAAAGGAAGTTCTGGGGATGATCCCGGGACTGGGAAATAAGATGGATGGCCTGAATATAGACGAAAAACAGTTGCAGCGGGTTGAGGCAATTATCAAATCCATGACAATTGAGGAACGGTTGACGCCAGACATAGTGAATGGAAGCAGAAGACAGCGGGTAGCCGGTGGAAGCGGGACTGCCATTCAGGATGTAAATCAATTGCTGAAGCAGTTCAAGTCGATGAAACGGTTGATGAAGCAGTTTAAAGGAAATGAAAAAGGTCTGAAAAAAATGGGACTGTTATCCAAGGGGTTACCTTTTGGTAAGGGTTTGATGCGATAATTTAACATCGTATAATGTCTTCTGAGATAAATTTATTTGTAAGGAGAAAAAAATGGCTGTAAGGATCAGAATGAAGAGGATGGGGCGTAAAAACCGGCCGTACTATAGAATCGGGGCATTTGATGCACACGAAGAACGGGATGGAAAGGTGATTGAAAATCTGGGAACGTATGACCCTTTGGAATCAAATAATGAAAAGCAAGTTGCTTTGAAAAAAGAGCGGGTGGAATATTGGTTGAGTGTTGGCGCTAAACCGACAGAATCAGTTGCCGCCGTACTGAAAAAGTTTGGGATTGCATTCAGGAAATAAGAGAAGAGATGCGTATCGATATTTTAACATTATTCCCAGAGATGTTTGAAAACGTGCTGGGGCAGAGTATTCTGAAGATTGCACAGGAAAAGGCGCTTGTGCGATATAACCTTTTCAATATCAGGGAATATGCTGAAAACCGGCGATGCGTGGATGACCGGCCTTATGGCGGGGGACCCGGCATGGTGATGAAGCCTGAACCGGTTTTCAATACGATAGAGGCCATTGAACGACAAACAGATACTCGTCCCAGGAAGATATTATTAACTCCGCAGGGTCATCAATTTTCTCAAGCCATTGCTCGGGAACTGGCAAATGAACCGTATTTGATGTTGATATGCGGTCATTACGAAGGGTTTGATGAGCGAATTCGGACAGGAATGGATATCCTTGAGCTTTCCATTGGGGACTATGTACTTTCCGGTGGAGAATTACCGGCGATGGTGGTCGTCGATACGGTGGTTCGTTTGATACCAGGGGTGTTGGGTGACCATGATTCCACAACCAAGGAATCATTTAGCGATGTTTTGCTGGAGTATCCACAGTATACACGTCCGGCGGAATACCGGGGTATGAAGGTGCCTGAGGTGCTGAGGTCAGGTAATCATCAGAAAATAAAAGAATGGCAAAGAGACCATTCAATGAAAAGGACACTGGAAAGAAGACCGGATCTTTTACATAAAATATAATCTATTTTTTCCATAGCATCTAATAAAAAATATTTTTATCATTAACGGGAAAACAGGAGGTCAAGGTTATGAATATTATTGACGTGATTGAAAAGGAGCAAATGAAAAAAGCAATACAACTATTTTCCGTGGGAGATCAGGTCGATGTGTCGGTGAAGATCGTTGAGGGCGACAAAGAGCGCATACAGGTTTTCAGCGGTGTAGTCATTGCAAGGAATGGTGGTGGATTAAAAGAAACTTTTACTGTAAGACGCATTGTACAAGGTGAAGGCGTGGAGCGGGTATTCCCCGTTCATTCACCGAAAATTGTTGATATTAAGGTGATAAAATCAGGCAAGGTACGGCGTGCAAAACTCTATTATATGCGCAAAAGAACCAGTAAAGGAATCAGATTGCAGGAAAAGTTTGATACTACGGCATCAAAAAGTGTTGTTACCCAAAGTACTAAGGCTCAGGGTGTGGATAAATAGTATAACGAATCACAGCCGCAACCCAGTCCACCTTGTAATACGATAATTCATGAATAATCCGTGTAAATCCATGGTGTTCATACGTTTTTTGGGATGCTGAATGGTGCGATTCCTGTATGCGAAATACGCTGCTGTAATATTAAATTTGTTCAAGCATAAGATTGAAGATGTGCCTTATAAGAAGGCGATAGGCACAAAAGGTGAACAACTCGCGGTAAAATTTCTGAAGAAGAGGGGATATAAAGTACTGCAACGAAATTACCGGCGCAGAAATGGAGAAATAGATATTGTTTGTTACGATCATGGCGCCATTGTATTTGTTGAGGTCAAGACCCGCTATTCTGATAAATACGGCCCTCCTGAACTCTCAGTAACAGAGGCCAAAAAGAGGCAAATTATAAAGACCGCCTTGCATTACGTTGCAGACAAAAAGATAGAAGGCATGAGCCTGCGCTTTGACGTGGTCTCCATCTTTTACCCGCCAAATGAAAAGCATCCAACGATAACACTTTTTAAAAATGCCTTTACGAAAGACAGTCTGGTTATTTCCCATACATAAAGTTTAAGATATGATTATTGATACCCACGCCCATCTCGATTTTCCTGAGTATAAAAAAGACCTGGAGTCTGTTTTGTTTCGCGCAAAGGAAGCCGATGTGGGCTGTATCATTAATGTAGGCACAAGCCTCGCTTCAAGCAAAAAAAGCATTGCGTTAGCTAATCGATTTCAGAATATATATGCCAGTGTTGGAGTCCATCCCCATGACGCCTCAAAGGTTTCTGAACAAGACTGGCAGACCCTGGAATCCCTGATTAAAGAGCCGAAGGTTATAGCGGTAGGGGAAACGGGGCTTGACTATTACCGGAACCGCAGTCCTCATGAAGACCAACAGCGTATTTTCCACAAACATCTGACCCTGGCTAAGGCCCACAATCTGCCAGCAATCATCCATTGCCGTGATGCCAGTGATGATTGTTTAACGATATTACATAAACACAAAAATGGTGTGCTGAAGGGAGTAGTACATTGTTTCAGTGGAACAAAGGAAACGGCTGAGAAATGCGTAGAATTGGGATTGTATATCTCTTTTGCAGGGCCGATTACCTTTTCAAATGCAAATAATCTGAGGTCGGTTGCCCAATCGGTCCCTGTAGAAAGACTCCTTTTGGAAACAGATTCTCCTTTCCTGTCACCACACCCCAAAAGGGGAGAGCGTAACGAGCCCTCGTATCTGTCCTTCATTATCCCAGTACTAGCCGATATATACCGGTTGTCCGTACAGGACATCAGGCGAATTACAACTTATAACGCCTATAAACTCTTCGGAATTGGTGAGCCTGAGCAGGAAGGAAAGATTGCTTACGCTATCCGGAATTCATTGTATATAAATCTCACCAACCGGTGCTCGAATGTGTGCGGTTTTTGCATGAGGGAGACCTACCCTATCGTTAAGGGTCATCATTTGGGGTTAAATAAAGAACCCACAGCGGATGAAGTAATCCAGGCCATTGGGGACCCGAGTCCCTATGACGAGGCTGTCTTTTGTGGTTATGGTGAACCTACAGAACGGTTGGATGTGTTAATAACTATTGCACGATTCCTGAAATCGAAGGGGAAGCGGATTCGGTTGGATACAAACGGACACGGCGATCTGATCAATGGGAGACCCATCATTCGCGAATTAAAGGGGCTGATCGACACCATGTGCATCAGTTTAAACGCTGAGACGGCTGAGAAGTACGAAGCAATATGCAAACCTGTTTTTGGGGAAAAGGCATATCCTGCCCTCATTCAGTTTATTAAGGAAGCAAAACAGGCGATACCCAACGTACAGGTTTCTATAGTAGAAATACCCGGCGTGGATGTTGAAAAATGCAAAAAGATAGCCCAGGAATTGGGTGTCGATTTCAGGGTAAGAAAGTATAATGTACTTGGCTGATTAGATTCGGAATTTACCGCAAAGACACAAAGAGCGCAAAGAAACAACCCCCTGAATCCCCCTTTGTTAAGGGGGACTAAGAGGGGTGTGCTGCGGGTTTTTTTCTCTCTTTATTTGTTTTCTCTGCGATCTCGGCGTTCTCTGTGGTGAACTGAAATTTTATGGACTTTTAAAATATGTTACGAAAAGCAGTCATTGAAGATGTAGAAAAGATTTATAAACTCATCAGCGATTTTGCGGCAAAAAATGTGATGCTGCCGCGTTCGTTGAGCGAGCTGTACGAAAATATCAGGGACTTCTTTGTGTTTATTGAGGATGGCAACCTGATTGGTTGTGCCGCCCTGCATATTTTCTGGAAGGACCTTGCGGAGATTAAATCGGTCGCCGTACTGGAATCTCACCAGCGCAAGGGTGTTGGCAAAAAACTTGCGATGGCTTGCATGCGGGAGGCAAAGAAATTGCAAATTGCAAAGATATTTGTCCTCACGTATGTGCCTGAATTCTTTGAGAAATGCGGATTCCATCGGGTAGAGAAGGAATCACTTCCTCACAAGATCTGGTCGGAATGCGTCAAATGCCACAAATTCCCTGATTGTGGGGAAATTCCGCTGATTTATGAATTAAGTAAAAGCAATGGACGAGGTACTACTCCTTCTTAAATTTATTTCTTGACATATAAATGAGATATTTGTTACAAGATGGCGACTTTTTACAAAGAGAAAGTAGTAAAAAAATATCGCGACAAGGGCAAACCCTGAGTGATCAGGGGACGCAAAGTAACAGGGCCTTTTGGATGGGTCTGTCCAAAAAGTTTATAAAACCAATTTCTGCTTACAACTGGTAGAGGCAATTCATGAATTGCCTCTGCATATAGCATATTAAATTCGGTTTTTGAGGTTTTTGGACAGCCCCCTACATCCGATACAAAGATAGCCTTACTGCCGAAGATGTTCACGAAATAATATCTTTGCAGTAAGGCTTTTTTGTTTGTATCAACGGAGTTTTTTTTGAAAAAGTAGCGCAGGCTTCCAGCCTGCATAAAAAAAGACAAGGGGTCGAGTAGACGGCAGGATTACTCCTGCCGCCCCTCACAGAACCGTGCATGCAGAATTACTGCACACGGCTCTTCAAACAGATTCACTAAGTAGAAGAGTATATCCAACTGTAGCCTTTTACAATACTGGGCTTTGGTAAGTAGTCGTCAACAAATTAAATTTACCATGAGGTATTTTTGCTTGGTTGAATTCGATAATTCCATTCGCCATGAAATTTATCTGGAACGAGATTAATTTTCACCATTTCCGCATCATTAACTTTGCATCCTCTTGGGTATTTCCGTCTATCAAGCCGACATACCACAGCCGCCCCTTGGCCATTGTCGTTCCAGCAATCAGTCGGACAACTGTTTCATAATCCCGCAGCGGTTCACCCCGCCAGTTGGACGAAATAAACGAGAAGAGGC
>JABWAQ010000096.1 GCA_013360945.1 Candidatus Brocadia sp. | reverse complement strand
GAAACTTAAAGAACTCGTTATCATCCCTCAACTTGCTGTTCAAATTTAGTAAATTATTTTTGCTAAAAGTGTAAAAATATTTTTTATAAGATACTAAAACTCCTTCGATATTTTTCATTACATCTTCATCGCAAAATCTCAGCACTGTTATTCCCAACGCATTAAGTCTTTCTTGTTTTAATGTATCTTTCTTTGCTGTTTCCTCAAAGGTGTGGGTATAACCATCCAACTCAACAGCAAGTTTTAATTTATTACAAAAGAAATCTACGATAAAGCTATCAATTGGTTTTTGTCTATGAAAATCGTAACCCATCATTTTCTTGCCTTTCAAATATTGCCAGAGCTTTATTTCTGACTTTGTACCATTATTTCTCAATTTACGTGCAAGTTCTTTGAGTTTTGGATGATAATTGATCTTCATGGTATTTTTACACACCCCTGCACCCCTCTTTTTAGAGGGGATAAGACATACCCCAAAAGACTGCCCAAACTGCCATACGACCATGCCCTCCTCTCGACAGGGGGGATTATGCTTTAGTTGATGGGCTTGTACCATGGGATATTGGCTTGTGAGGGTCTGTGTTTTATTGTCATAAATTCTGACTGACCCGTTCTCCAAACCAACGCCTTCCACCTGTAACAATTCGTACTTTCCCCTGCCCTGTCCAATTCCCTGTTTCCCCAATTCCGTGAAGGTATAAATAAAATAGGGCAGATAGTCTATGGCCTGACCAATGAGAATTACATGGAAAGAGAATTCTTCAGCAGGAGTAAAGGTTGGTTTTTTCGTAGCGGGTGGTTCGATGACAAAGGGATGTGGAACTTTTGCATAGAGCCGGAGCATTTCGGCATCTTCAGGCGGCGGGGTCTCGAAGATGTATGAGTAGATGCATTTCTGTTTCAGGAGGCAGTCGTCACACGCCTTGCCTTTTATCACACAGACGACCCGTTTGAAGGCATATCCAAAGCCGCCGCGGAAGGCAGCTCCCTTATAGGCAGGAAAGCGTATCTGCCCTCTGGCGCAGACGGTGAATCTGAATTTTGCCAGTCGGAATGTTTCGGGCATAGAAAACCTAATAAAAATTGGATTAATTCCAGCAAAACCAGTGTTCTTAAAGAGATGCCTGCCCTCAATATATTGTATATCCTATGAAAAAATCAATGAGAAAATATACCGGGAATCAGGTAAGAAACAAATTTCCTTGAATACCTTACTATTACTGGTACAATAAAAAATTAAGAGATTATTTTGCTGATTCCAATCAATGAAACCATGAAGAAGATACCGTTATCAACACATTCCAGGGCAGAGTTTATCGATATCACTTCGCACGTGAATAGTGCACTGAAAAAACAAGGGGTTAATGAGGGGATATGCCACGTGTTTGTACCTCATACGACTGCCGCTGTCACAATCAATGAAAATGCCGACCCTTCCGTTAGAAAAGACATCATTAACGAACTCGATAGGATGGTGCCGTGGAATGGTCATTATTCTCATCTGGAAGGGAATTCCGCCGCCCACATCAAGGCAACGTTGGTTGGTTCCTCCGTATCCGTACCTGTCTCATGCGGTGAATTAGCCCTTGGAACGTGGCAGGGCATCTATTTTTGTGAATTTGATGGACCCAGACACCGGGAAGTTTTCGTACATATCATTAAAAGTGAATAGCGCCCACATTAAACACAGAGTCGAACTGGATTGTCACTGGAATTTAAAGGATGCAATAAAGGTTTTTTTCGCCTACATGCTCCTTATGTTTATTGGAATGCCGGTAATTGTATGGTTTATTCATGCCTTATTTGGTCTCGACGTTCAGAAAAATATTGTACAACAGAGCCTGATGCTCTTAATTACCCTCATTATTAATTTGTTGGTCTGCTCCTATGTGTTTTACATTGTACGTATCGAATATCGTCAATCGATTACCGCACTTGGTCTGTCTCTCGTAAACTTATTGGCCAATATTAGACACGGTATCAAACGATACCTGATTACACTGCCCCTCATCGTGCTAGCGGGTTTCATTACTAATCTGATCGCCAGCCTTTACGGACAAAACCCTGAAATGCAGGATGTGGTTCGATGGGTGCTGGAAGAAAAATCACTCTTTGTTCTGAGTAGTTTAATGTTCTTCGGGATTGTCATTGCCCCGGTTATCGAGGAGATCATGTTCCGTGGATTTTTACAACCGGCATTGAAAAATTCCTTCGGTGGACGATATGCTATTGCAATAACCGCATCACTTTTTGCAGCCGTACATATGGATATCTTCGCTTTTGTACAGATATTTATCCTGGGAATGCTTCTGGGTTATTTGTATGAAAAGACTCAAACTCTGGCGGCATCTATCTTCGTGCATATCTTACACAATTCATTGACCCTGGTATTTTTACTGTATTTTAAATATTTTTTGAAAGGAAAGGTCCCGGTATTCTAACTGAAAATGGTGAATTATTGTGATAAATGAACCTCTGGAGGCATTATGTTTAGAGATGTAGATGAACAATTAGAGACCATATTGCGTGGGACGGTAGATGTCGTTTCAAAAGAAGAATTGTCAAAAAAACTGAAAACATCTCAAAAAGAGAATAGACCACTCCGTGTAAAACTGGGACTCGATCCAACTGCCCCTGACATCCATATCGGAAATGCCATACCCATCCACAAACTGCACGCATTCCAATCGCTCGGACATACTGCTATACTTATCATTGGGGATTATACTGCAACGGTTGGCGATCCTTCCGGGGTCAATAAGACGCGCCCCATGATCACCTACGAAAAAGTACTGGAAAATGCCAGTACCTATCTTTCACAGGCGGGCAAGATCCTCGATATGAAGAGGACGGAGGTGATTTACAACAGTGAGTGGTTCAAGAAAATGACCTTCCATGAAGTCATCCGGCTCGCAGCAAAGATGACCGTGGCCAGGATGATGGAACGCGACGATTTCACCAAACGTTACAACGCCGGCATTCCCATCAGTGTACACGAATTCATCTATCCTCTCATGCAGGGCTATGATTCAATTATGGTAAAAAGCGACGTAGAGTTGGGCGGCACAGACCAGTTATTCAGCCTGCTTGTGGGAAGGGATTTACAAAGGGATGCAGGTGTGGAACCGCAGGTTGCCTTGACCACCCCCCTCCTCGAAGGGATCGATGGAAATAAGAAGATGAGCAAGAGTCTGGGAAACTATATCGGCATAACTGAATCTCCCACGGAAATGTTTGGAAAGGCGATGTCAATCCCGGATAACCTGATGCGTAAGTATTTCGAACTTGCGACAGACTTGAGTATCGATGATATCAACCAGCTCCTTGACGTTCATACCCATCCACGCGCAGCAAAGGTGGCGCTGGCCAAGGCTATTGTTCAGCGCTATCATACGAGTAATGAAGCAGAGGCGGCCGCAGAGGAGTTTGATCGTATTTTTAAAGAACGTGAACTTCCTGATAAAATCCCTGATGTTGAAATACCGGGGAGCGAGCTAACTGGCGGCAGGATATGGATTGCCAAACTTATCGTCTTGTGTGGTTTTGCAGTTACCAACAGCGAGGCACGCCGGTTGGTTCAGCAGGGCGGGGTAAGCATAAACAACGATTCTATTGACGATCCCACCCTCAATATGGAGATAAAACCTGACATGATCCTCAAGGTGGGGAAGCGCAGATTTGCACGAATATTATTAAAAAATAAATAACCATGGTGAGCGACAGAAGAGAGTTGTCATCGCGAGCACATTCGCTTTGCTCAGTATAAACTCCTCGAAGCAATCTAAACCATAGAGACTTCGTCATGAGCTCAGTCGAACGATTGCTTCGGGCTATCGCCCCCGTAATGACTTTTGCATGCATACTTATTTATTACGTTTACAATATTTGTAGCAGAGGTGAAAATGGAAAATGCACTGATTGTCTTCCTGAAATATCCCGCACCTGGACAGGTAAAGACCCGTCTGGCGAAAGATATTGGGGATGAAAAGGCATGCGCCATTTACAAATCGCTGGCTGAAGGTGTTATAAAAAACGTTTTCTCAAATAATTCAAGGACGTACAAGGTTCACATCTTTTTCACCCCTGCCGATAAAAAAAGCGAAATCAAATCATGGCTACAGATGCTTCTTGGCAGCAATCAGGATACAGGCATGCATTATCTGACTCAGGAAGGCAACACCTTAGGTGAAAGAATGTCTCATGCCTTTAAGCAAACGTTACAAGTGAAAGATTGTAAAAGATGTATAATTATCGGAACAGACTGTCCCGGAATAGACGCTGCATTACTTGAAAAGGCATTTGAATCGTTAAAGAAAAGGGATGTAGTTATTGGACAGTGTATGGATGGTGGTTACTACCTCTTAGGAATGTCAGTATTTGTGCCAGATTTGTTTGAAGACATCGCATGGAGCACGAACATGGTATTCAACCAAACAGTTGAAAAAATACGGAAAAATAATTTATCCTTCGATAACCTGAGTACCTTAGCGGATATTGACACGCAAGAAGACTTGTATCTTTATGAGTCGGTTCTGATATGAGTTTGTATACTACCTTATAAAAATGACAGACAATAAAAAATTTAAAAATAACACAACATTTATCAGGGATACGAGTTTCGATTCCAAGAAGATGGATGATCCCTGTATCATCGAGGCATATATTCCTGAAGAGCACAATTTGAAAATTTCCGGAGACGGCCTTCAGTTGTCAAACAGAAACGAATTGAGACATCCGGTTGGGGTTGTTGCGGCGCGGTCTTTACGATATTTCGGCACTAATGGTGAAGGGTTTAATATTTTCCGTATACGAGACATGGTCGTCTGGCGGCTCAGGCATATCTATAACAGTTTTAGCTGGTGGAACGCCTACGTGGTAAATGCAGAGGGTGAACGGAAATACATGCCCATGTTATATATAGGAGAAACCTTCGGCACACTGTCAGGAAATGCAGACGAAGCAGACATTGTACCAAGCGCTTTTGAAAACGACCGGTGCATCGTCAATCATGAATGTAAGGGTGGTGCAATTTTTGCCGTTGGTTACAGCGAAAGAGGCGGATTGTTTAATTCCCCTGATATGTATGGAGTCAAGACGATTGTTGGAAATAAGTTTAAAGGCGCTGGCGTTAGCGTGACCCATGGTATTACAAAAAATCTCCGGCTTATGGCAGAACACACACTAAAAACCAAAGGGAAGAATATTTCTCCCCAGAATGTTCATGATGAAATCAAGGAGTTAAAAATTGTTATCCTGGACAGGCCAAGGCATGAGAAACTCATTAAGACGGTTAAAGAACTTGGTGCTCAATTAATACTCGTCTCGGATGATGACCTTACCCCCACACTGGCAATCGCAAGAAACGAAGTTGATCTGATCATTGGTGTGGGTGGAGTTCCTGAAGCAATATTAAGCGCAATTATCGTTGAAAATTTAGGCGGCGAAATGAGCTTGAGAATATTACCCGCTGATGTAGCACGGGATGAACAGTTATTGAGAAAATTACAAAATTGGAATCTCTTCAAGAAGAATGAAATCGATATTCTCAGGAATTTTAAAATTGTTGGCCCGGGCATGGAAAAAGAAGGTGAGAGACCGTGGGATACTATCTGGACATCAAATGATTTGGCCAGGGGCAGAGATATGGTGTTTACGGCCTGTGTCATTAAAAAGACCCCGTGGATAAGGTTCCCGGATGGGGCTGAAGTTCCAGGAGTGAAGCTGGAATCTGAAACGGGAGAGGTAGCAGTCCATGTAGTTCGTGTTGCCGGTAATAACCTTGAAATTGTTCCCGTCATTTATATAACTGCAATTAGCGAATGCATAAGGCGGTATAAAGAGCGGGCAAATACCCATGACTGGGTGGGTGGAGATTTGCTCATCCAATGCGGAGAGGCGTATGCAGAGTTCGGCATGTTTCAAAAGGCAAAAGAATGCGTACTGAAGGCAAGGATGTGCCGGGATCCGCAAGAGGATTTCTTGCAGAAATGTGATGCACTGTATGAATACATTGAGGGGCTGGATGCCCTTGCAAACGGGCATGATCACGTATCAGATACTTTAATAGAACACTTTAAAAAGGTATGTTATTTAGGACGGAAAGACGATATATGGCTTAAATCCAAGATAATGATTAAAAGATTTTATGAATATCGCGGAGACAGGCAATACCATGACCGCCACTACGATACGGCTCTTGCCTATTATCGGGAGGCAATAAAATACAGCCCGCAATTGAGTCTCTACCGTAAGGTGAACTCTATCCAGATGAAAAATATTCTGGAAGAATATTTTAACCTGGTTGAAAAAATTTACAGAGAACTCAATTACCGGGAATCCGGAGATATTGAAAAATACAAACTGGGAATCGCCCTGGAGGTCTTTTATGGTAATGAGGCGCATCTAAAATCTTCCTGTAGAGAACCATGGCTTATCTTCTTCAGGAGGACGGTATTACATGGGAAGAAACCATCATACAAGTTGGCCATTCTCATCAAATTATTACGATTATATAAGAAGTTGAATACGGCAAGCGACGATGAGCTTTCACTCTTCCTGAATGATGAATTTGACGTGACGGGAGAAGAAACGGATGCCCTTCTCCATTATAAAAGGACTCACGGGAAGTTTCATTCTATAGGTGACATTTATCGGGTAAAGGAGTTGGGTCTGGAGAGTCTTTCAAAATTACTTCTTCCGAAAGTGGCAGTAGAAAGTCAAAACGAACTGGAAGATGCCGACATTCCCCTGACCATCAGCCTTGTTGAGGTAATGGAAAAAAGATACAAAAACATGCTGGAGGAGCTTAAGGACGGCCACCGGAAAGAGGCACAGGAACATTCGTATGCAATGGCAGAGGCATATCATTATGTGGGTTTGGTGCTCTATGATATCGGCGACGACGAGGGTGTAAAGATATATTATGAAAAGGCGATCATAAAGTTTCATGAGACCATAGAGAAATTTGAGGGAATAACACCGGTTAATGCACAGTACCGTATTGGTAATCTTTATGAAGAATTAGCCTTGCTCTATGAGAAGGAGCAGACGGAGTATTACAAAAAGGCGATAGATGCCTATACCCGCATTATCGATGAACAGCAATCGTCAGAATTATTTGGCTCTATCCGTGAATTGGTTCCGGTCAGGATAGGACAGGCAAGGGAGAGGGTGAAATATTTAAGAAGAAATTGTCAACAATAGTGCTCAACATGTGATCTTTGTGTAAAGTTTTGTGATCTTTGCTTGTGCCGTGAAGTTAAAGAATGCCAAAGTTCTTTGACGTGCTGTATGTAAGAAAGATGATGCAACAATGGAAGCGCTAGCCATTGTGAAGCACCGGCAACGCCATACAGATGGGGTTGCCAAACCGCTCTACGCTGCAAGAGCTGCAAAGCTGCAGCGGTGAACGGATAGAGAAGTGGAGCAATTTGTTATTTTTGATGTGGTATTTCGCCATTCCTCAGCATCACCTTTTTTCTTATCTCAGGATTATGGGAAACACCCTCTTCCGGTACATTGGAAAGTAAGATAATCTTCATAAATCCCAAACCGAACGTGTCGGAATATGCAGTACGACATTTAGGCAGTGTCAATAAATAAAGGTATCATCTCGGTTAGTGGGTTGAATGGTAACAGCATAACAAATCCGCATAAAGTTGCCACCTTTATTTATTGACGCCTCCTTATGTCGCTGTCCTGCGAACTGAAGTTCGCGCTACGATGGTAATCCTTAAATCGTAAATTTTGCTAAATGCCTGCCCCAAACGAATCGAAAAGGAAAACGTTTGTCCGGCCTCATACACTTATCTCGATTCCATCACACAGGCGATGAAATGAGGACGGGGGTTTAAAAATTGGTATCAGTTCACCCCCCTCCCCTATCCTCTCCCACCAGGGGCGGGGAAAAACACTTCCTCCCACTCGATGGGGGAGGTCAGATGGGGGTGCTGAACTGTTACAAAAAGTGTTACCCCTTTTTTCCCTTCTCCTTGCGAAGGGGACATTGAAAAGGCATCTATCTCACCGCTCATTGAATCTCTCCTTCGCAAAAGGAGGAATTAGGGGTGGTTATCTTAGTTACTGTCTTGTTGCACACGCCTTGACAATAAAGTCAAACGGCCACTACATTTCCCTGGAAACGTATGCAAAGCACTGAAATTGTGCCTGATCTTGCTGGTCTGCCCTGGTCAGGATGCAAAGAATCTCCTCCCCGGGGTCATCGTCTTTCTTACAGGACACACAGAGATCCGGCTTTGGCACCAGGTCTGGATTTATTTCTGTCCCGTCGTTATTGTAAAACGGCATGTAATTTCATCCTCTTTTATGGCAGTTATTCCTTCGGCTCTTTTATTATAAATGTACCCTCTGGTGGGTTCAGGAGAATCGTTTTGACTCGCCCCTGCCACAAGTCACCAAACTCCTTCAATTCGTCCTCAGATGCCTTGCCGGAAAGCACGAGGGGCGTCAGTTTATCCATGCGTTCGTTCGTCGGTACATGATCGGTACAATACAACACTTCCACCTTTTTCCCATTGTCGACTCTTTGAAATGTTATGGCGCAGGTCGCTATGGGGTCCGGTGTATGATCCTTATCAAAGATCATTAAATTACGCCTTTCATATTTTCCGGCGGAACCAAATCCCTTAAAACCACTCTCCGCAGCAGCACCGGTTATCATGGTTACTACCTGTGAAACCGGGCCATTTACTTTATAGTCAACACCCCCCTTAAAGGTAACCTTTATATTTCCCCTCACCGGAACTTCATCACTATATAATGTCTTTAATGCCATCTGTGTGGACTTATAGGCGCCGGCAACGGCCGGGCAAGAGTGTCCTGCGAATTTCACGGCATCGGCATACGTGTAAACAAACACCTCTCCTTTATCCATTGAGCCAAGCATGCTGGCCAGGGGGTCTTTCACCTTTATTGGTTCTGCCTTATCAAAAAAATCCTTGCTATATTTTGTCTGCCCCTCTGCATAGACATCCTTGTGCGCTGTAATACCATAGGTAATGAATGAAACAAGCACGCATGCAACGAGTCCCTTTAACGGAGAAGTCTTGTAAAATCCCTTATTCATATCTTTTATTCCTTTCATTAAATGGAAACCAATTCATGACAGTTACCACAATTCTTTATTGAAGAATTAGGAAAAGTCATATAAAATTAAATACTTTGTAACAATTTAGCTACTGTGAAAAAAGTGACGCCGATCCCTTGTGGCTGGTCTGTGCGGCTGATAAACTATCCGCGCTGCGTATTTTGTTTCGTGCTGTTTATAGAGAAATATACGAATTTTTCAAAAAGCTGCATTGTTTCAATCCTTCAAATTTTTATAAAAATATAGTTTATACAAGAAGCATTATTTAGGCAAGGGCATTTAGAATATTATGAAGAACAAACTCCGGCTTGGCATCGTCCCCTATATGAACGCCAAACCTTTGATCTATGAATTAAATCAGCATGCGGATTCCATTGAGTTGTCATTTGAAGTGCCTTCACTTCTGCCCTCAATGCTGAACAACGATCAGATCGATGTGGCCATCATACCTTCCATTGAGTATTTTAGGAGTGGTAATTATGCCATCATTCCTGACATTTCTATCTCTTCGTACGGGACAGTTGAGAGCGTAAAGATATTTTCAAAGGTGGCCATACAGAACATCCGGACTGCTGCCCTGGATAAAAATTCTTTAACCTCCTGCGCGCTGACGAAGATTATTCTCAGGGAACAGTATCACCTTTCTCCGCACTATACGCAATGGAATGGTCAATATGACATTTCAGGCACCCACGCTGATGCCGTCCTCCTTATTGGTGACAACGCCATGAAAATTACTGACGATGAATACATTACCCTGGATTTGGGTCAGGCATGGTTTGAATATACCGGGCTTCCCTTTGTTTACGCCGTCTGGGCCGTCAAGAAGGATCGCCGCATACCAGGTATAAACAAGCTATTAAAAACAGCTAAGGAAGCCGGTATTCGATCCGTTTGGGAACTGGCAACGACCGAATCTCATCGCCTCCGGTTGCCACAGGAGAGATGCCTGAACTACCTTATAAACTCGATCCGATATAATCTGGGCAAGGAGGAGATAAAGGGACTTCAGACATTTTATCAGCATGCCATGTCTTTAGGACTCGCTCCAAAAGGGGTGGAGATTATTTTTAATGAAACCTAACCCGAACGAGTCTGAAAAAATTATCAATACTCTTTATGAACTCCAACATCGTTTCAATAACTCAGCGTTACTCGTAATGCTATATCATTTTTTATTTAATTTAGTTCGGGTTAGTCAGTAAAACCCGCAGAGGTAACTACTCTTGTATTTTAAAAAAGTACGAGCCTCTATAAATTGGCTTATAAGCCTTGTATTACATGGCAATCCAGTTAATGATAAAAATATTTTTGTTGAAAATCAGCGTTGTCCGGTTAAGGAATTGCGTCTGAATGCACTATTTGTTCTTTGAAATTATGGTAGCCTGTCTGCCAAGAAGCAGGAGTAGTTAGAACAGTATCGAGATTGCGTGCTTCGTTTTGTATTTTGATGCGTAACTCTCGGACCCTTTTCATACTCACCTTCTCTTTATGCTGGTTGTAACAATAAATTGCAAGAAGCAGATAGGTTATAAGACCACCGAGTATTTGCGCCATGAATCCGTGTTCACTTCTTGCGATAAGGTGGTACACTTTAAGATGACGTTTCCACCAGCCGAAAAATATTTCAATGTTCCACCGGAGCTTATAGATGGTT
>JABWAQ010000095.1 GCA_013360945.1 Candidatus Brocadia sp. | reverse complement strand
CGAAGCAATCCCCTGGATATTTCAAAAGAGATTGCTTCGGGAAAATACCCCTCGCAATGACACATACGAGAGAGTCTATTATAATAAATTAAGTTGACAATGTACTAGTACGCTATGAAAAGTTTCATGAGACCTCCTATGAAGCACTTCTCCACTTGGCCGCCGCCATTATTTGCTGGAGAAAAATTGGATTTATTTACGGATAAGTTCTAAGTTATCTATACAATTTATATAAGATACATTACGATAAGGGTAAACCCTGAGTAATCAGGGGGCGCAAAGGAAAGGGTCTTGTAGCAGAAGAATTATTGCTAAGAGATAGCCTTACTACCGAAAAATGTATATAAAAAATAAAAACAAAAAAACCTTACTATACGAAAATATTTTATAGATATTTCTATGGTAAGGTTTTTTTATTTTTATTTTATACTCATACGATCCAATTAACACGAACAGTAAAAGAACAAAGATGGAAGTATTGCTACCTAAGTTATCTATAGATATAAGTGACCGTAATTACCTGTTTATGAACTATACCTTTCAAGATGCGGAAGACGATAACGGGAACGATCTTCCATTCAGTGCACAACACAAGGGTAACTTTAGGGTGAATGTGCATTGCTCATCGCCGATGGGAGGCGGCTCCTATCCTGTACTACAGATTGGGGGAATGCTGTACTGTGAATAAGGGAAAATGGATATTCCAAATACTATTCAGAACAGGAATGCTGTTCCTTTCTGCATTACCCCGTTTCTGTTATTCAGAGTCAGAGATATTATTAGAGTCGGAACCAATGAGTGAAGAAATGCTTCTCTTTCAGGAGATCCCATCAGTCTACAGCGCCTCAAAGTACGAGCAAAAGGTAACCGAGGCTCCTTCATCGGTGAGTATCATAACAATCGATGAGATCAAAAAATATGGTTACCGAACGTTTGCAGAAATATTGAATAGTGTGAGGGGATTTCATGTTACGTATGACAGGATGTATAGCTATTTGGGAGTAAGAGGTTTTGGAATACCAGGAGATTATAATACGCGCGTCCTCGTCCTTATTGATGGGCATCGCATTAGCGATAATATCTTTAACCAATCAATGCTTGGAACGGAATTTCCCCTTGATATTGACCTCATTGACAGAGTAGAGATCGTTCGAGGACCGGGTTCTTCTCTCTATGGCAGCAATGCCTTTTTTGCCGTCATCAATGTGATTACCAGGAATGGCAGGGACATGAAAGGTCTTGAAACCTCAGGAGATGCTGGTAGTCATGAAACATACAAGGGACGTTTCAGCTATGGTAACAGATTCCAAAACGGACTGGAGATGCTCCTTTCCGGCTCTTACTATGACAGTGAAGGGCACGACCGATTGTTTTTCAAAGAGTATGATCACCCTGAAACGAATCATGGCATTGCGAAAGACCTGGATTCAGACCAATTTAAGAGTCTCTTTTCAAAGTTACAGTATCGTGATTTTACCCTGGAAGGAGTTTTTCATGCCAGGGAAAAAGACGTTCCAACGGCAGCATGGGGAACGGTCTTTAACGAGGATTTACCGTCCACAGATGATACCGCTTTTGTGGATCTGAAGTTTGATCATACCTATGAGAATCAGTTAAACGTATTGGCCCGGGTCAGCTACAATTACTATCATTATACGGGGGATTATCCATATACGTGGGGTGCGCCGTATCCGGATATTGTGTATAACAGTGACTGCGCTACCGGCCAGTGGCTTCTGGGTGAGGTGCAACTGACGAAAACCCTGCTGGATAATCACAAAGGTACTATTGGCATAGAAGGGCAATATAATCTTCAGCAAAATATGCTCAATTATGATCATATACCCGGTGGTAAAAATCTGGATGGCAAGTGGAATTCGCAGTATTGGGCAGTTTACCTCCAGGATGATTATGCCATTACAAACCATCTGACCTTAAATGCCGGTGTCCGTTTTGATTACTATGAGACTTTTGGCGACACCATCAATCCCCGTGCTGCACTGATTTATAATCCCTTCGAGAAATCAACATTCAAGGTTGTCTATGGCAGCGCATTCCGTGCCCCGAACGTCTTTGAGCTCTACTACAAATTGTCTAACTCACAAAAAGCTAACCCTGATCTCAAACCTGAAATGATCGATACATATGAGCTGGTTTATGAGCAATATTTGGGAAAATACTATCGCGGGACGGTCGTTGGTTTTTATAACCATATAGAAGATCTCATTGCCATAAAGACCGATACGACTGATGGTCTCTTGGTTTTTGATAATATTGACGCGGCTAACACAAAGGGTATAGAGCTTGAAATGGAAGGGAAATGGCCCGGCGGCCATGAGGGCAGGATCAGTTACACCTTTCAGGAAACAGAAGATAAAGCGACCGGAAAGATCCTGGTAAATTAACCAGAACATCTATTCAAGCTCAATCTCATTAGATCATTGCTCAAAGAGAAACTTTTTTTGGGGATAGAAGAGCAGTATACGAGCAGGAGAAAGACTATCTCAGATAATTTTGCAGACTCGTTTTTCATCACCAATGCAACCTTGTACGGGCGGAATATTTGGAAAACACTGGAGGTTTCCGGCAGCGTTTATAACTTGCTTGACAAAAGGTACGATCACCCTGCCAGTGAAGAGCACCTAGTGGATACGATTCAGCAGGACGGACGGATTTTTCGAATCAAGCTGACATATTCATTTTGACAGGATCTGAGAGGGCTGAACTTGGGTATCTGTAAAACAATGGGTATTGTGTACAGAGCGCTGACAGCATTCTTTGTGGTATACGCCATAATTGGCAGGGTACAGGCTGAAAATGTCCAGAATATCTTGCTGATAAGTCATCATATCGTACCTTACCGGGATGTCTTTGCGGGATTTCAAAGATTTCTTAACCAGCAGGGGGTAAAGGTACATTACGATGAATATATCCTGCAAGATGATTTGGTCAAACCAAAGCAAGTTATCAAAAAAGTAAAGGATAAGAAGGCAAATATAATATTTGCCCTGGGAAATAAAGCCACGGAGACAATCCTGAGAGATATTCAGGACATTCCGGTAGTTACCAGCATGATTTTAAAAAAAGATATCCTCATAAACGCTAAAAATGCTACGGGGGTAACGCTTGCATTTCCTCTGGAAATCGAGTTTTCTCTGCTGAGGCAATTGCTGCCGGAGGCCAGAAGGGTGGGTGTTGTTTATCATCTGGAGGAAAATCAAGAAAAGATCGACTTGGCCAGGCGGATAGCTGAAAAAATGGGAATCGTTCTCTATACTCAGGAGGTGAATAGCCCTAAAGATCTGCCAAATGCATTAAAAAACATTGCAAAAAATGGGGATGTTTTATGGGGAATATCTGACAATATGGTGCTCAATGCACAAACGGCAAAGCAAATTTTGCTCTTTTCGTTTAGGAATAACATTCCTTTTTGCGGTCTAAGCCCCAGTTGGGTAGAGGCGGGGGCTTTTTACTCACTCGGTTGGGATTATACCGATATAGGAATGCAGGCAGGAGAGATTGCATGGAAAATACTTCAGGGAAACGAACCGAATTCAGTCCCAATCGCCTCTCCACGCACGGTACGGTATTTCCTGAATCTAAAGACGGCAAAGCACATGAAAATAAAAATACCCGAGGAAATAATCAACAAGGCATACCAGGTTTTCAAGGAGTAAATTTATGAATGCATTACAGGGGAAAACGCACTTAAGACTTGCCACAAAATTTAATCTTTTGACGATTGGTTTAATTCTGTTTACCGCAGCAGGAATCAGTATTTTTCTCATTCGATCACAAATTCTGAACTCGTATCGTAACTTGCTGAACCACGGTCTGAGTGTTGCTGCCGTAATTTCCCAAAACAGCGAATATGGCATCTACACCGAAGATAAAGAATCAATCAGACAGATCGTCAAAAGTCTTGCCGTGGATGCTGATATTGCCTATGTATGCCTTATAAGAAGAAACGAAAGTTGGTCTGTGAGAATTTCGGATCAGAGGTAGCAATGCCTGCCCTGCGTCATTATAGAAAATCCTATCGCTCTTCAAAAATTTTGTATGAGGAGTTTGTTAATAAAAAAGACGGACTTTTATATATTGACATACTAGCCCCTGTCTTCAGTGTTACCGATAGTAATTCTGACGTGTTTTCGTTCGATAATACGGGAGTTACCAGACGGAAAGTCATCGGGTACGTTCAGATGGGGTTAACGAAAGAGGGATTTCATAAAAAGATCCAAAAAATACTCATATCCACGGTAATATTTACGATTATATGTGCATTTACAGGTGTTGGTGTAACCCTTTTTTTAACAAGAAGAATTACCTCACCCATCAGAGCTCTAAATATGGCAACACAAAAAATCTCAGAAGGGATCCTTGATCAACATATCGAGGTTAAGAGCTACGATGAAATATCGGACCTTGCGTATGCCTTTAATCACATGCTGGAACGTTTGCGTGTCTCTCGATCGCAGGTAGAGGAACGTACAAATGAGCTAGTACATGCGAATGAAAAAATGTCCAAAGAAATTGCAGAACGCAAACGGGCGGAATATTTACTGGAACTGAAAACAAAAGAACTCAGCCGTTCCAACTCAGAACTGGAGCAGTTTTCCTACATTGTATCACATGATTCACAGGAGCCATTACGGAAAGTTATGGCATTTGGTGATCGCTTGGCCGCTAAATTCGGTAAAACGTTAGGGAATGAAGGGATGGATTATATCGAGAGGATGAAAAGCGCATCTCAGCGCATGAAGACACTCATAATGGACCTGCTGATGTACTCAAGGGTAAGCACTAAGGCACAACCTTTTATGCAGGTCGATCTTTCGAAGGTGGTTCAGGAGGTATTGTCTGATTTGGAAGTTAAAATTGAGCAGACAGGAGGATGTGTAAAAGTAGGGGATTTACCAATTATTGACGCAGATTCTTTGCAGATGCGTCAGTTATTTCAAAATCTTATTGGTAATGCGTTAAAATTTTACCGTAAGGAAGAGTTCCCGGTTATGGAGGTGCAGGCTTGCATACTGGATAATCAGGAGAAGGGTTTCAATGGAAATTATCATAATAAGATGTGTCAGATTACAATAGAAGATAATGGTATTGGATTTGATGAGAAGTATGCAGAACGTATATTTGGAGTATTCCAGCGTTTACATGGACGTGATGAATACGAGGGAACGGGTATTGGTTTATCGATTTGCAAAAAGATTATTGAGTGTCACAAAGGAAGTATAAGAGCCAAAAGTGTACCAGGGAAGGGAGCAAAATTTATCATAACATTGCCCATGAAACAATCGAAAGGAGAAAACTATGGAACAGAAGAAGAAATCAATCACAATTCTGATGGCTGATGATGATCCGGATGACCGCTTTATGACACAAGAGGCATTTAACGAGGCCAAGCTGATGAATGATTTTCGCTTCGTTGAAGATGGTGAGGAACTGATGGACTATCTTTACCAACGGGGTAAGTACTCTGATCCTAAGAGTGCACCAAGACCCGGGATTATTCTGCTGGATTTAAACATGCCAAGAAAGGATGGACGTGAGGTGCTCAGTGAGACGAAGGCAGATGCAAATCTGCGGCGAATTCCGGTTGTGATATTAACGACTTCGAAAGAGGAGGAGGATATCATTCATGCCTATAACCTCGGTTCTAATTCATATATAACCAAGCCTGTGTCATTTAAGGAATTAGTCGTTATCATAAAAAGTTTAGCAAGTTATTGGTTAGAAATCGTACAATTGCCAGATTATTAGAGAGTGTACCTGTATATTTAAATAATTACTGCTTTGTCGAATACTACTTATTATTACGAGTAAATACCAGGAGAATATTATGGGCAGTGAAAAGCTGAGGATACTTCTTGTTGATGATGACAAGGACGACTACATTATAGCAAGGGATATACTCTCTGAGATAGAAAGAGTAAAGTATGATTTACACTGGGAAAGTACATATAAGAATGCGCTCAGGGTATTGAGTGAAAATCAATTTGACATATGTCTTTTCGACTATCGTCTCGGTGAGAAAACAGGGCTGGAACTCTTACGAGAAGCAATTAAAAGCGGCTATAAGGGGCCGATTATTATATTGACAGGGCAAGGCGATTATGAGATTGATAATGAGGTAATAAAAGCCGGTGCTTCCGATTATTTGGTTAAAGGGCAGATAAGTTCATCCTTACTAGAGCGGTCTATTCGTCATGCTTTGGAGCGAAAACGTATAGAAGAGGCTTTGGTAACAGCCAAAGACTATGCAGAGAACCTCATCAATAGTTCAATTGACATGATTATAGCTACAAATATAGATCGAATGATTACCGAGTTTAATCCCGCTGCACAAAAAGTCTTTGGATACAGCAAATGCGATGTATTGCACAAACCAATTCATCTTCTCTTTGCTAACCACGAAGTGTGGCAAGATATTAATAAGAAAATAGAACAAGAAAAGGTGTTTTTGGGCGAAGTAGTCAAAAAAAAGAAGAGTGGCGAAATATTTCATTCATATTTATCCGCATCCATTTTAAGAGACTCAAAAGGTCAGGATGTAGGAATTATTGGCATATCACGTGATATTACCATACAGAAGCGTCTTGGGGAACAAATGTTGTATAATGCTTATCATGACTCATTAACTGATCTTCCCAACAGAAATTATTTTATGAATTATTTGGAAAAGACGATAACATACACAAGGATGAATAAAAGCAATCTGTTTGCTGTATTTTTTCTTGATATCGATCGTTTTAAGATCATAAATGATAGTCTTGGCCACACAATCGGGGACAAACTATTGATTTCAATTGCAGAAAGGTTAAAGGAGTGTCTGCGTTGTAATGATATAGTTGCACGTTTTGGTGGAGATGAGTTTGTTCTGCTTCTTGATAATATAAAAGATGTTGCTTGCACAAAAGCTATTGCCGAAAAAATCTTAAAAAGATTGAAAGAACCTTTCTGTCTTGACGGGCATACTGTATTTACCAGCGCAAGTATCGGAATTGTCCTACATGGGGAATATTATGATCGACCAGAGGATATCCTGAGAGATGCTGATATCGTAATGTATCGTGTAAAAGAGAATGGTAGGTCTAACTATGCAATGTTTGACAAAAAAATGCACTTTCACGCTGTAAAAGTCTTACAGCTGGAGGAAGACATGCAAAAAGCTATTGTAAATAATGAATTTAAGATATATTATCAGCCTATCGTATCTTTAGCAGATGACAATATTGTAGGCTTTGAATCCCTCATTCGTTGGGAACATCCGCGGAGAGGTTTGGTTTCTCCTGAAGAATTTATCCCCCTGGCGGAAGAAACGGGAATGATAGAATCTATTGGTAGTTGGGTAATAAAAGAAGCCCTTTCCCAAAATAATATTTGGTATAATTCAGGATATTTGCACCTGTATGTTTCCGTTAATGTTTCGGCACGGCAATTCCGGAATCGTAACTTAACAGAATTAATCCAAAGGATATTAGATGAAACGGGAATGAATATGAGAAATTTTTATTTAGAAATCACAGAAAGTACTGCCATGGAGGACATGAATAGGTGTGTTAAAATATTGAAAGAACTTCGTGACATAGGTATAAAAATTATGCTGGATGATTTTGGTACAGGTTTTTCTTCAATAAATAATTTGAGATTCCTGCCTGTTGATGGAATAAAAATAGATCTATCCTTAACGAGAGACATTGCGACCAATTCTGATGCTGCGACGATAGCCAGGGCTATTATCAATATGGCGCATGGTCTTAATAAAAAGGTGATAGCAGAAGGAGTAGAAACAGAAGCACAAATAAAGTTCTTGCGTTCCCATAACTGTGACATGGTACAGGGGTATTTTTTTAGTAAACCCAAACCAGCACATGAACTCATAAGACTATTATAGAAAAATAATTTTTTCCTGTTAAAATTCCCGGGGAAGTATTTACTCAGGTAGAGATCAAGAAGGATGCCCTTTACCGGATAACAGACAAGCTGGTAGAGAACAAGGAAAGAGTAGAGGAGTTTCTTGCCAAGAGGGAGGAAGAGTTATTCAGGCATGAGGATACCGTGTATTTGTATGATGTGCGAGTAGTTATTTTGAAGGTAATGCAGAGAACAATCCCAAGGCAAGACATGGCTATAGCAGAGATGAGCGACCAGATTGTAAGCAGATCATAGTAGGATTAGTGCTTGATAGGGAGGGATTCGTCCATAGGCATGAGGTATTTGAGGGAAATAGGCAAGACATCACAACGCTCAAGACAGTCGTAGAAAGGCTCAGGGAAGGACTCAAGGATAAGCAGAAGAATCCTACGATAATCGTAGACAGGGGAATGGTATCGGAGGAGAGTTTGAAATTTCTCAGAGAGAAAGGGATGAACTACATCGTAGCAGCGCGACAGAGTCAGAGAGGTGAATACTATGAGGAGTTTGAAGGCATACCGGTACAAGAGATTGAAACAAAAAGCAAAGGGAAGGTTGAGGTACAGAACTTGTCTATCACCTGTTGCATGCTATTAAGTATAGCTTGAGATCAAAACAGGACAGGAGAAGTTGGCATACCATCAAAGGGATATTACAAACCCATCAGGTAGTAACCATGGTGCTTCCCGATGCAGATGGTACCAAGGTACATCATATACGAGTAGCGGCAGAGCCGGATGCAGAGCAAAAAGAGATTTACGAGAAGTTAGGAATTAATCCAAAGCCCATAGAACGAAAGGTATTCACCATCAAAAAAGAACACTTGTAGTGAAGAATCCATGATAAAATCCTTGATTTTTCAAGTCTTTTTTACCCTGACTGCGAAACTTAGGCTAGATTGCCTTCTTGATCCGAGACTCAATATTTTGTGGCACATTCCAAAAACTCAATGCTCCCTTGCATGGTATTGGCTCAGATAATTTCTTGGGACGCGCTAAAACAAACCCATACTTTCCTCCGAACCAAGGCGAATCAGAGTTTTGAACACAATCTGTAATTTCAACTGTTCCGATAATCGCGCCGCGCGCCAAGTCTTCGTAAGCAGGTATTTTGAGCCTATGGTTAATACTTTTGATGTATTCATAACCATCTTCATATTCTTCGCGCGTCATGGCGCTGGCTGCGTGAATAGCTGCCCTGCCACGAAAATGTGTATTCCAGTTGCGGTTCTCAATATTCTTTCCTGCGTTGATAATTGCCCATGCCCAAGGTTGGCGGACGGTGATTGCTTTCATAGAAGCCTCCTTAGTTTGGTGAGCTATCATAAATACGCTTTTCAAATCTTTCTGAAATACTTTCCAGTAGACGTTTCCCATGAATTACCGCTACGATTAGAATTCGCGTGGGTTCGATCCGGTATACCATGCGGTAACTGTAAATGAACCGTTCTCTTATTCGTTTATCCCCGATTTCCGGCACGATGCGACCGGCCAAAGGGAATTCTCGAATATGCCGTGAAACCGCCAACATTTCTGTGACAACGGCTCGGGCATAAAACTCAGAATCTCGTGCAATATATTCAGCAATTGATTCAAGGTCTTCTGTAGCCTCAGGCGACTACTTTACTTCGAGGTCCATTTATTGAGCTTTCTTTCAACCTCGTCCTGACTTAGCACCCCTTCCTTTTCAGCACGCTTGATTCCTCTTCGGATTTTCTCGACTACATAGAGGTGGTACTGGACGTCCTCCAACGAACAATCATCGGGAAGTTTATCTAGAAGAGCCTTTACCTCTTCTTTTGCTGTGCTCATGACTAGTCACCTCCTTCACAAAAAATAGGATATAGAATCACATCTTAAATTTGAGTATTGATATTTTTTATTTCGTTATTATAACGACATCTCAATTCCCTTTCACTTTGAATTTTCAACAAATCATTATCATTTGTTAATTGAAACACCCCAAGCCAATTTAAGTGTATCAGTCCAATAGCTTAATCTGAGATACTCAGTTTATTTCAATAAAAACAAATGAAGTCATTACTATTAAGACAAAAATGCCTGAACATGTATTATTAAAGGGCTACACCTCATATATAAAAAGTAAAATAGAAATGATTTTAAGTGATAATGAAGTCACTACAATTATAAATCAAATAGAAAAACATCGACTCACCGCTAATTCTAAAACAAGGAGAGAACATATTGAACATATAAATACTATTAAAGAAAGCAAAAGGACAAAGGCTACGTATATTTTGCCTAAAAAGAATATTTCTCCTACCACCAAAAAATCCAATAATTTAAGTACCGATCGAACTCCAATTACCAATTATCTTCCATTTAAAGGTAATAAT
Source organism: Candidatus Brocadia sp. (assembly GCA_013360945.1). Classification (GTDB taxonomy): domain Bacteria; phylum Planctomycetota; class Brocadiia; order Brocadiales; family Brocadiaceae; genus Brocadia. The sequence goes on along the minus strand of JABWAQ010000095.1, from coordinate 585 downwards.
ATAGGACATATTCCTTTACCCGGTTTCGATACCATAACAATTAATCTCCCTAACAGTCCATCAAACAAATGTTCTATATGCGGTACCACAGTCATCCAATACATGCTCGAATATTGCCTTAATAACCCTCAAATCTTTAAAGATAAAATCTATTGCAATAGACATCTGCCCTGAAGTATTATTAATAAACGTATAAATTGCATAAAAGCTATCTTTATTAATAATTTGGAAAGAGAGGATAACATGGAAAGAACAATCAAGGTCAGATTTTCTCAGGGCGTAATTAAACCTTTGGAAAAAGTAGAATTTTCAGAAGGCGAAGAATTTACTGTTACTATTCATGAAATACATGAAAAGCCAAAAAAGAAATTTTTCCGGGAGGCCCTAAAGGCTACCGATGGAGGATGGAAAGATTTAATCGATGCTGAGGAGTTAAAAAGAAATATTTATGCTGATCGCCTTATCAGCACAAGACCTAAGGTAAAACTATGAAATATCTGATCGATACTGATTGGATAATCGATCACTTCCGGGGTGTTGAACTAATAACAAAGAAATTGGAAAACATAGCTCCTCAGGGAGTTG
>JABWAQ010000016.1 GCA_013360945.1 Candidatus Brocadia sp. | reverse complement strand
TTAAAGCTTTCTCTAAAATACCTGCTATTGCCAGGCAACCTTTTCTAACACTGCCGGATGCCATTGGGTAGATATATTTTTTTGCCCATTCCTGTCTTGTTCACCGCCGTTCCATATCGCCATGTTGTAAAAGGTTTTCCCACCAGGAACAAACTGCACATCATGCGGGTCTTCTGTAATTAAAGAACGATATACTATTACCGTCCATACTCCGTTCTCATATTTGCTGCATCCGTTTACATCCTGATGGGCTTGAGTAGTAAGGGTACCAAAGCCTTCTGCATTTAAATCTTCTACTGTTCTTCCTCTTCCCGGCTTAGAAAGTAAGTTATCGGCTGCCCTTCCCCCTGATAAAACCTCCACACTGGTTATCAAATCCCGATGATAATATGCGCTGTACGGATTAAAATTCCAATCATCATGCATGTTTGGATACTGCTGTTCAACATCCTCCAGCTCACCTCTAACCAACAAATCAGCTTCCCAATCCGCCTTCCAGTGCCAAAGGTTTGTCGGTTTTTCACGATCTCCCATCCTGGGGCTGAAATGTTCCGCAGGCGTTATCTCCACGGCCCCCAGAGGAAACATCAACGCAACGGCATCCCTGAATTCCTGAACGGCAATCGCCCTGGCATTCTTCGTCGGATCACTCCAGGAAATCTTGAAATATATTGCGAGACCATCATGAATAGCTTTTACTTCTGCGCTGCTTACAGATCCACCACCATTGGGAAACGCCTTATCCTGTTTTTGAAACGGAATTGTAACTACTTGCGCGTCCTTAAACGCGCCCTGCAATGATTCCACATCCATGTGATATGGTCTGTCCATCATCACATATTTAACCGTTAACACTTCTTTTGCCGGTGTAAACTCCTCTTCACTCACCCCTGTCACCCCCGGTGCCGTTTCCTCAGCCGCATACAATGCAGTACTAAGAAAAGCACAACTCAAGAGGGCAACACCATATCTTTTAAACATCAAATAAGTTTTTTTCATTCCCCTCTCCTCCTTAAACAATATATTTTTAAAATAACCCAATGACTTTTAACGATTACACCCTCATAAAGGTACCGAACACAAACACATAAAAACTATCTACTTCTTTGCCTCCACCCGCTAACACATTTTTTTAAATTTGAAATTCAATCTTCTGCCAACGATTATCAAATATTGCGCAAAATCCATTCCACTACACAAGCACAATTCATATAAGTAGCGCAGAACGTAGGCTTTTTATTTTCATTATCTTACATAAATTCAACCGCTCACATAACAAATTAACTGATCAAGGGCGCGTTTCCTATCTGAAATACTTAATGCACAATCGAAAAGGACATTAAAACACTGACACGAATAATTATGAGTAATTAAAAACACGGTATATAAGGCAAGGGGTGAATCTGCCCGGAACTCTTGTGCCATGTGTTCGCATTTTTATAATTATACAGCGAACAATGCTTTTGTCAAACCTTATGAAACGGATCATCTTTCGTGAACACGGTCCTTGCTTCACTGACAATCTGCGCAGTTATTTCCTGGTAGCCTCTCTCGCAAGCATACTCTTCAATTTTTTTCCTAACCACCTCCCTGACAAAAGAAGGAATGCGTTCCGTTTGAATTCGTGCTTCCTGTGTCCAAACAGGATTTTGTGTTTCCAGTGGCGGTTTATCGCAAATATCTTGATCAGCCTTAGCCGATATTAAAAAACCATTTTCTTTCAGTGCCTGATCGCAGGAGCTTACCAGAGGTTGTTTTTCATTTACAGAACTCCTTTTAAATTCTGAATATTCCCTTGAAGCACTAAGCTTTGCCTCAATATTTTCTCCGGCAAGCAATACATTGCATGGTGCCAACCTCAGTAAATTTTCTGTCGTACTCCCAATATCCAATCCGTTGGTATTATGCACTCCGGTACGTCCAGCAATTAACATGGATGGGTTTTCATTCTGGATGTATTTTAATATTTTATCATACGGCTTACCGTCCATAAGAACGGTATCTATTTCCAATCCCGCATCCGCCGCCATGCGATTTACCTGATCTAGATGACCCTGGTAGATCTTTGCCAAACCTTTATCAATAATCTCCTCATGGAGTGTTTCCTGTTCCTTAAATCTGAAAATCTGTCCTGCCTCCTTAGAAAGTACATTTGCAATACTTTCAAAAGCAACGCGGTGATAATGCGGGTCAAATACGGACACAGCAGCAAGTTTCAGGTTGAACGACTTTGCAAAAGCAATGGCTGATCTGACCCCAGCGAAAGATGGTATGCTTCCGTCTACGGCAACTAAAACCTTTCTCTCCAAACACCTGTTTTTTACTACGAGCACATCGGTCTTAACACGCCTGACAACACGTTCACAAACACTGCCAAGCGTATTTTCATTAACGGCAGCCAAACCAAGCGCGCCCAGAATCATCAGGTCATAATGTTCTCCTTGGGCTTCTTTAATAATTTCATAATAATTCTTGCCTTCCAGCAAGAGGCCTTCATGGGGAACAGTTGCATCTCTGCACTTATTTTTAAAAACGTCCAGATAAGACTCTGAAATCAACTTGAGTCCAAGATTTATCAGAGAACTATGAAGATCACGCTGTCGCTGAAGGACGTTTTCGTCTTGAAACTGTGGAGGCAACCCTTTCTCCATATCACGAAAACGCCTTTGATGCAAAGCAGCATCATAGACATGGCACCCCACCAGCAATGAACCAAATTTTTTGGAAATGTCAATGCCGAGATCAATGCAAAAATTTGAATGCTGCGAATTATCGATTGCAATAAATATTTTTTTATACATAAAGAATATTTGGTCGATTATTTTCTAACACTAAGATACTTTATTCTTCAGTTTCTTCCATTCGTTAATAGCCCCGCCTGCTAATGCCAGAGTAATTACACCTACAAATAGCCACCGCACCAATGATTTAAATACGCTGCTCTTTTCGTCTTCGGTTGTAAGCTCTTTAGCCACTGCTACTGGCTTTGAAACTTCCTGTTCATGCACAGAAAAACTGCGTATATAAACCACAAGCTCCTTTATCCGCTTCTCGGTAAGTGTCTTTCCCCACGGAGGGCACAGATTCGACTTATCAACAGCCTTCGAACCCTCAGTAATGGACTTTACAAGTATATCATCCGTTCTTTTCTTCATGTATTCAACATCGGTAAAATTTCTCGGCTTCGGCTTTAAATCGATTGTAAAGAACGTACCGTCCCCCTTGCCTTTCATGCCATGACAGGGTGAACAGTAATACTCAAAGGTCTTCTTAGGGGAAAGCAAAAATACCTGGTCACGCGGGGAAACATCTAACCCTTTAGCTGTTGAATAGATGGACAAAACACCCAACACAATGAATGAGTTTATAATTAATTTTTTTCCAGAGAAAAAATATCTCATTATTTACCCTCTTTCTTCTTCACATGGTCAACCAGGAAACCTACTAGCTGCCTCAGATCAGCTTCTGACAAACCAAAGTTTGGTTCTATGGCTTGAGGGTTTGCCCGTTGTGGATTTTGTAAATGATAAAGGATATATGCAGGCTGAAGTCTGTCCCCAACCGTCGCAAGGCTAGGACCAACCACCCCGCCGCCCTTTGTAATACTTTCTGAATGGCAGACATTGCATCCTTTTTCATAAAAAAGCTTTTCACCGGCCGCAATAATTTCCGGAGAAAGCGCCCCTTCTTTATAAAAATCCGGAAGGCCTTCTTTAACGATAAGGTTTTTTTCCATATACTCGGTCGCTACCCCCGCTTCATCTTCGGCCAGGTTAAACTTTGGCATCTGCTGACTCAGCGGTCTGATAATGTCTGGCACCTGCAAAAACTCCCTTTCCCATAACATCTTAATCTTACTGCCAGCAATTGTCAGATTCGGAGCATAGGTACCGCCGTTGTCTTGTATCCGATGGCAGGACAGACACCGTATTTCATACAAAAGCTTTTCAAATCCGGCCAACCCATCCCGCTTTTTTTCGACTACGGGCATTATTTCAGGTATTCCCTTAATATCATGGCAGACAAAGCACCGTGCTTTTTCAACCACATCCCTACCTTTTTCAATAAGGGCATTATCTTTTCTTATATTCCCAAATTCTTGTTCTGTCAGCACTTTAACCTCAGTCTCCGCAGGTAGTGGCTCTTTGGGCTGCCCCTCGTCCTCATCTTCTTCTTCTTTTTCTTCTGGGATAAACTGTGTATCACGCATGATAAACTCTACAACTCCCCGCACATCGGCATCTGTAAATCGGTATTGTGCCATCATGGTATCCGGAAAATGGTTCTTCGTGTTGCTGAGCCAGTCATACAACCAATTCCTGTTTATTTTTGTAGTAATTTCACCCAGGTCGGGACCTACGCCCACGTTCCCCCCTACTCCTTTTATTGGATGGCAAATCGTACAACGGGCACGCCCCCACACACCTTTTCCGTTATTATAAACCTTATCCATCTTATCGTATTCATCTTCAGACAGTTCTTCCTCATTTTTTAACAAAAAAGGATCCCACGATATCTGCGGGGCTTCCTTCTCCGCAATACTAGCCAAATAAGCAATAACAGCCTTAATCTCCTCAAAATCCAACCCCAGATTTGGCATTTTTGCATTCGGCACCACCTTTTTGGGATTTGCAATCCATCGGGAAATCCACTCCACCCTTGCCTTACTCATGATATTGACTAACGGAGGCCCGTTTTTAATTCTCTTATAAGGGTCTTCAAGTTCAAAGGGAAGGACAGTCCATTGTTCAGGAATACGATACTTTTTATCTAATTCCAGATAAAGGGCATCTATCTTCCGCTCCTGCCCGAATGAAACACTTGAAAAAATCATACAGGGAACACAAATTATGAAAACGAAAACTGATACAATAAGTAGGCACTCTACAGACCTTAACCGCATAAAAACTCCTTAACCCTTTTAAATATATTAGTATTTTATTCCCGATCTTCTAACTTTGGCGGAAACCTGCGCAACCTTGCTATAAACCACATTTCTATGCTTGCACCTATAACGATCGCTACCAATACATAGGCAAAAACCGTTTTGGGCACCGGCTTTTCAAGAGAGACATAATACCAGGACGAAATAGATTTTAGACCTCCCACATCGCTATTCGAACCATCCCAAACAGCAAAGGCCACGGGGATTAATTTCCCAATCTCGAATTGCATATCTCCTTTCACATCTTCCGTCTTCAAAGTTCTTTTCAGCACAACCCTCCAACTCCCATTTTGATACACTCCTCTTCCCGTCACATTTTGACTTTCAGCAGGCTGGAGTACAACATTTTTGAAACCCTTCGCATTTAATTCACTCACCATACCTGGTTCCGTGACAGGCGCTTCTATAACCGATCCAAATCCCTCATGCCAATATGCCTTCCAGCTCCAAAGATTTACCGCACCACTGGAATCTCCCATGGCAAAATAGGGCTTCTTTAACGATTCCGGAATCTTTGTAGGGAACTGAATAGAAACCGCATCCCTGAAAACTTCCTCTTGTTTATTCGTGGTATCATCCCATTCCAGCAAAAATGCAATTTCATCCTTATTATACAATGCCCTAATCATAATCGCATCGACCAAGGGTGTCCACTGTCTGGGACTTGTAAGAATTTGACCGGCCAAGGGGATTTCAACAGGAGAAGCCTTACTCCAGTTTTCATCAAAAGGTTCTGACGGCAACAGATCCCCCTCAAATAACTTTACCTTAACTACTACGTCTGATGCCATGTCCCTGGAGATACTTTTTACAAAATGGGCAACATGCCAGCGATCCTCGTCAGAAAGCTTTTCCAAATAAGACCCCATAGGAGTTTCATTAAGGCCTGTTGAGATCGTACGATAAATATCTTCTATCGTATTACCGCCCTTAAAATTCCATCCTTTGGTTAAATCCCTTGCACGATAAGGCATATTCCATTCTGTTTGCAAGGCCACTGTTAATGGTCCGTTGCCCCTGCCATCATCACCATGGCATTCAAAACATTTCGTTTCCTTAAACAACTCCTGCCCCCTGCTTATACTTTCCGGCGTTGATGCAATACTTACAATAGGGACTACTTTTGGTGTAGCGTCTTTTTTGAACTGATCGTTAAAGGTCTTGACATAATACAGCACCTGCCATCGCTCTGTTTCGCTGATCGTACTCCAGAATGGCATTGCCGTCCCCTCTATGCCGCTTGTAATAATTCGAAAGAGGTCTTCATCTGTAGGAACAGACCCAAAGGTGGTTGAGCGCACCTTATATTCATTCCGTGTAAAGTTTCTGGGTTTTGGAAACATCGTAATGGAAGCAGGGCCGTCGCCCCTGCCTTCGATTCCATGGCAATACCAACACCTTTTTTCGTATACTTTTTTCCCTTCTGCAACGGCATCTGGCGTTTCCGGCAATTTTTGAGGCACTTCACGTTTGTATTTTCTGAACAATTGCGACGTTTGGGCAGACACCTCTCCATTTGTCCAAAAAGCACCACCGCATACACCGATTAATCCTAAAACAACCATTCCTTTTTTAAACGTTTTTATCATAGTATTTGCTTGCTCTACTTCCTTAGTCGTCAATAAATTAATCACGAAAAATTGTGCGAGCCAACCCCCTTCTCCACAAACACAACGTTACTCCAATTTCTCCCTTTGCCGGGGCATGACGCCGGCCGTATCATACTCGCCCATGATGATCTTCCAGATTTCATCGTCTTTCAAATCGTCTTTCCATGAAGGCATTGCTGAATCCCAGGGAGTAGATTCGGAAGGAAGCCCCGGCCCACCTTCTTTGATGCGCCAAAAGAGATAATTATCTACCACCGTGGCAATGGTCCCTGGATCTTGAAAATTAATTGGTCTGAGTCGGAACGAATTTGCGAATGGACCATTTCCATCAGCTTTTGAACCATGGCAGGGACGACAATAGGTTTGAAAAAGTATCTTCCCTTCTTCGACGCATTTTCGCTGGGTCTCAGCATCGGCCTGCCTGAAAGGATTTTCAAGCTTTTCAAATTCTTGCGGCAAAGTCGGATGTTGAATCCTTAATTCCACAGGTGATGCAGCTCCTGGAATCGACCATGAATACACAAACCATCCCACAAGAACAGGGAAACCAACAAATAATATCTTTTGCAACACAAATTTCATGAAAGGACCATGATCCGGCAGCAAAAAATTTAAAAAATCTACAAATTTTTGATTACTGGTAGTTGCATATATCAAACCAGCCAACACGCCCATAATCATATACCACATCATCAGGGTACTCGGTGTTGGCATGGGGTGACCTTTTGCCATCAACACCTGAAAAATCCTGGGGGAGGCGTATTTAAGCAACAAAAACAAACAGGCTATGGAGATGACAATCCATATAAACAAAAAAGTACTGCGTTTCTTAGCCATTAATGTACTCCTACCATTTGATTCCCTCGCATATACAACAACTCCTTTGAACTATTTCAAGCTTTGCAAAAAGGATATAATTCCGTAAAAATCTCTCACACTTAACAACTCACTAATATTTCCCGGCATGATCGAGACCTCTTGCTTTTTCATTTCAGCTATCTCACTTTTTGGAATGGAGATCTCTTCTATTTCACCGCTTTCCTCTTTTAACAACACGAGTTCTTCCTCGGTCTCACTTTTAATCACACCATTATAAGGTATCCCATCGGTGGTAATCACATACATCGTTTCATACCCCTTCACAATCTTCGCACTGGGCTTAAGGATGGACTCGATGAAATATTCAGGCGTTTGTATTGCGCCAATCCCCGTAAGCTCCGGGCCAACCTTCTTTCCTTTCCCACTCACGACGTGGCACTTCCCACAGGTAACCGGAAGTGTTTCATCAAAAAACACCTTTTCACCATCTTTTGGATCAACTGCGATGGGAGATACCCACGGTTTTACTTTCTTCTTTGATACTTCAGGTATTTTGTCCTTATATTTCATAAGGGCACCAACGTCTGCTTCTCCACCGAGCGTTTGAAGATAAGCCAAAACAGCCAGTATCTTTTCTCGCGACAGCAAAATAGGAGGATCGTACACCTTTGGCATAATTTTATCGTACCCCTTCACAATAAATTTATCCGGCTCCACAATGGACTCCACAAGATAATCCAGCCCGGAAGGCAAACCCAATTCTTTTGCGCGCTCATCTGCCCTGTTTGCCAAACCTTCCTGATCAGGACCCCTGGTAGCGCTGCCGCTTGTTCCAATCTTGTGGCAAGTTCCGCATTGTCCGTCCCCCCAAAAAATCTTTTCTCCGGCCTCAGGACTTATCCCTCCGGCAGACTCAGCTCCACCAGTGCCAGATAGTCCAGACACGTACATAGTGATATACAAGTAGAATCCAATAATCGCAACCCCAAAAGCCGTAATTTTTAGCATGCTCTTATTCATACGCTTTTCTATGCCTTCGCTTTACCATAATTAAATTCAGTCATATTTAACATTAGTTATTACCCCTTCATCTTCTTTGGCCTTTAAACTCACTATTCAGATGCACTTTAATAGTGCTCCGGATGTGGTTCTGTTAATTTAAATTCTTCTTCCAACACCCCTTTCTCCTTCTTTTCGCCCAGGTTAGCCAGCCAGAACACGAAGGCCACAAGCCCCAGAAAGAGCGCCACAATCAAACCAACTATCCGCCCCATGTACGCCAAAGATGGTGTGTAAGCCCATTGTGAGGTGTCCTGTAAAACGCCGTAAATATGCCAGTCCATCCTGAGACCTGAACGTATAAAACCCATAAGCCCCATCAGGATCACAATAACCACACACAAAAGAATCAATGCATACTGGGATCTCACCGGCATCTTACCCCACACAATCCCTCCCACAAGTTTTGCCTTACGGAAGATAAAAATATCTATAATGGCATTCATAATCAGGCAGCTCATCACAATCGAAACCTGCGTCACCGACAGATATCGCAACACCAAGTTAGCTTTTTGCATGACATAAAAACCATAATACCAGAAATAGAGCACGGCAATACACGCGGTAACCGCAAACAGCATGGCTTGCGCCAACTTTCCTTTATTCTTAAAGGTCAGAAAGGCAGCAAGACATATCGCAAACGATTGGATATAGAGAGATCGTATGAGTGGCTTCACAAAATCCTTCATGTTAGCCTCCAACTCTACAAAATTGAGCGAAATCGCATACGAAACTAACATTAACAAACAGAAGATTAATGCAGAAAATATTCCTATTTTGCCGGCCCGCCCTTGTTCGGAAAACGGAACCATCTCCCCTTTATTCCCCCGTCGGTAAATCAGGAAGGAAAAGAAGGTTGCCAGAATAATCAGATTGACTACAGCATTTTTTGCCGCCATGACTCCGAAATACTTAGAGAACGGATGGTATTGCTCCCCAATCATTGCCCTTTCTTCCCCGCTCAGAGGCAGATTATGGGGGGTGAGCCATACAGCAAAACTCACGAAGATGACAAAAATAAGATATTTAATGAACCTTGTGTAGCGTTCAGAACCCTTAATTCTTCCCATTCCAAGCCATAAGTAATAATTAGCGCCAATAAAGAGCATACCAATCAGGATTGCCTGGACAATAAACGTCCAAGAGAATGCACCACCCATCATAATATTGCCCATAACGGGACTGGAGCTATAGACTTCACGCCCCAGCCAATACCCAGCAAATGGCAAAGGAATCAGCGCCCCGACCCCTATAAAGTTCCCGACGTAACCCATCCAATCATAGTGCGCCCTTTCTTCTTCTGTCTTTGCGCCCAGGAATTTTACTGCAGCATAGGCACCAACAATAAAACCGCCAAAACATACATTGGCAATTAACCGGTGAATGTTTACCGGCATCCAGAGCGGGTTATATATGGCATGATACAAACTGAGTACCTTTCCTGTCGCCGGCACAATCCCCGCCGGACTCATCATGTAAGTCGCCCAGGAATTGGTCAGGAACATAAGTCCAGTTCCAAAGAGGTTAAGCATTACACCTAAAAAGATATGAAACCATTTTTTTGCCGCCGATCCTTTCAGAATATCCCATGAGTAATAATAACCATACAAAGTAAATGCCTCACCAAAGAACATCAGGGCATAAACGTACATGGTCGGCGCAAAAACATTCGTCATGTGACCCATAAACTCCGGATACAAACCAAACAAACAAAATCCAAGCAAACCTCCCAGCGATGCAGTCGTGGCAAATGCAGCAGACAAGAGCTTGGTAAACTCCTTCGCCATCTTGTCATATTTGATGTCGCCGCCCTTGAATCCCACGATCTCCACGATCACGGCAAAAATGGGAACGCCAAGCACAAAGGCCGCAAACATGAGATGTAATTCTGATATAATCCAGACGACCGTACGGGAGTCCATCCCAAAAAAAGCCCGGTATTGAACTGGAGGCATTTCTTCTTCCTCCCCTGCAGTGGCAGTCGCAGTTCCTTCACCCGCCACGGGCTGACCTTCGGGCGATTGAGACGGCGCCGATGGCTGGGCTGTCTCAAATTGAGGTAATTCCACACCAGATGCCGCACCCTCATTTTTTTGTGCCGTTTGCACCGGGGCATCAGCAGCAACTACTCTTTGGGAAGACAAAAAGGATGGAAGAGAGGAGAGAAAAAACAAGAAAACAATAACACATGCATTTCTTTTCGTGAACTGCAACAACATCTTCAAGTTATTCATTCGCAGTGCGCCTTTTTAATCGAGTGAGTTACACATTCCATAATAATAAATTTAATACCATTTATTTCCATTACTTCTTTGCGGTATAAACAAAGCCTACCGCAGTTTCTTCTTTAGGCTTTACGGTTACGTCGCTTGTCTTTTTTCCAAGCTTCTCTTGCCAGGCCTCAATCTTATACGTACCGGCCGGTACATTTTCTATCCTGAAACTTCCATTCTCATCAGTAACGGCAAAATAAGGATTATTCTTCACCACTATGTAGGAACTCATCCATTTGTGCACATCACACGTTATCTTGACTATCTCTGGAAGATCAAATTTTTTTGTCATCTTTCCACCGCCTGATACGCCTTCATTAAAGGCTGCATTTTTGATAGACCAGGAGTGAAGATTGTGCATTACGTTATCGCTATTAAGCAAATCCACGTTACTTCCGGCTGACACTGCAAGCACGTGGGGAATAAACAGGCACTCTTTCTGATCTAATGCGGCTGTCGTTACTTCTGCTTTCTTACCAGCTGCAATGTCAACGAGTGATACGACCACATTTTTAATACCCTTTGATTCTCCATTGATAACCAACTCCTCTGATTGCTTATTTTCATGGCCGCAGGTCTGCTCATCTTTATCAACCTTTAAGATTTTAGCATTTGGAATATCGCCGTCAAACCTAACAGTCCCAACAATTGATCCCCCATCTTTTACATCAACCTCTTTGTAAGCTTCACCTTTGGCCTGTGCCATAGCAATATTGCCCATCCATATCGAATTGCTTATGACACCCAGCATCAAACTACCGATAATCGTTCCATATCGCAAACTTTTCACCATCATTACCTCCATAATTCGTTACTTTAAAATATTAGACTTTGCTTACTATACTCAATTCAAAATTTAAAGATAAGCATGATACATCCGCAAAGAGAATTTGTCAATTGCAATTTTAAGCATCCAAAATAAACCGGATTCAAGAACACAAAGCCTCTTTCAAAAATCACACAACGGGATTCCACCATTAACAATAATCATTCCTTTCTGGCAAAAAAAATAGAAAACAAAAAAAATTTATGTAACTAATTAAATTTCAAGTTGTTAGTTTTTTGTATCACCAGATAAAAATTATTTCCTTACATAACTAGTTATTAAGATAAAATTTCAAGGATGCAATAATGGTTTCAATAAAGTATTACAGAATTATTTATATCCACTAAAATATTTTTGGCCTTCGTTTTTCTCTATTTATTGTGAATAAATAAAATCAATTCTTGTAACTTCACACCTAATTCAAGGTCCTCTTCAACGTTTCAATCTCTTTAGGACTGGTAAGCTTACCGGAACTTACAATTACATCCGGTTCCATCTTAAAACGCCTGACCCACGCAGTCTCTGACGAAGGTTTCCAATACAGCTTGTACTGGCCTGGCGACACATTCATAAAACGATATAAACCATCCTTGCCGGTAACAGCTTCAAGTTCCATGGCCCCTTCTACCGGGCGATACCCCTTGGTTAACAGCCCACTTTTTTCTAACATTTGCAACTTTACCTGACATTCCGGAAGGGGTTTTCCACCATGCAATATCCTCCCTTCAACCCTGCCAAGATTTGGATCCTGGGCAACCGGCTTTTCCTTTTTCACATCTTCTTCGTCTTCTATCACACGCCCTTTATCCACTGACTCATCCACCAGTCCTTGTTTCAGTTCAGACGGTTCCATATCTGTTTCATGTGTTTTCCCATTGACAACAGATTCATTTCTATCCAGAGGCACATCCTCTGTTTCAGCATTCGATAGGCCATCTTCCACCTCTGCGCTACCCACTTTTGCCTTTTTCGTTTTTAACCGATAATGTATTCCCTTAACCTCCTTCTCTGCCGGTGACGTCCTTATCTCATCAGCAATGCCACTTCCACCCACATCTTCACGTATTTTAGATTCAGTTGCTCGTGCATCCATTTGTTCTGTATTTTCCTCTTTCACAACCACATCTGCAGTCTTTGGTCTGTTCTCAACATCACCTGAAACCGTCCTTACCTGTTTATCCCCTGGTTGAAAGGTCATCTTGAGGGAAGAAATCATGACGGTGGGAATTAGCACCTGAATGGCATCATCGGAAATCTCTTTGATTTTACATTCTACAGCGACATTGGCAACGTTTAAAAGAATTACATCAGGGTAATTTTTGGTGTCCAAAAATTGCATATTCAGGGATTTTATATCTTTTTTTAATATTACGGCATTTATATATTCCCCCGTAACGCCTGTCACCTTGAGATCGACATCTTTACCGTCATTCCTCAAAGTTATTGTATCCCCATGTACTGTGGCATAGAAACCCACGAGCATACCTAACACAATAGCCAACAATTTTGTCATCAATACCTATTCCTACAATAAACCCATCTTAAACTTTCTTATTCCAATCAACTTTGCCCTTTACAACAGGCAACTCAACCTTCCTGAAGCTACCGTATCCTTGATCAAGCATGCCCTCCTATAAGCAATGACAAGAGTTTAAGTTTAACATCCATTAGTCTTATATCAACTAAAAAAGAAGGGGTGCCTCGTCTAAAAACGTCGCACCCCCTCGCTTTAAAAATTCTGCAACTACCGCTGTTGTTACTTTACTACTTTTACCTTTACGGTCGTCTTTAAATCTTTATATCTGAATTTGACCTTTGCTTTTCCCGCCTTGTTACTGGCAGTAATGGTAAACATAGCCTCGCCATTAACATTTGTAGTAGCGCTTTCTGGCGAAACGGATACGCGCTTTTTACCAGACCGGTTAACCTTTGCCGTAACTAACTCACCATCATCAGGTGGGCAACCTCCGGCAGGTATCAAAGTTACTACCACTTCCACACTTTCCCCTTTTTCAAGTTCCAGTTCGCCGGGAGAAGCCGTCATTGACTCAGCTTCACACTCCGCAGGCGTTGGTATTGGTGTAGGGGTCGGTGTTGACATAGGTGTTACAGTATTTGTTGGTGTAGGTGTTGGAAAAGGCGTTGCCGTGGCAGTAGGGGCCGGCGTTGGCGTTGCAAGTTGGCTTATCTCACGTGTAGTCGTATAAATATAGTCTCCATCATGCGTACCATCCCCATTCGCTTCGTTTCCAGCCGCATAGAAAGTAACAGGATTCTTTACCGCAGAAGGGGGTGCGGTCCATGTTACACCCCAGGAAGCATTGCCGGATTGATTGCTGCCAGTTGAGGTGTGTTTTATATAATTCTCTTTTCCATCATCGGTTTGGGTTTTACCATCAACAGGGCTGAATGTACCAACATGCTCATCATTTGCATCTAACGCCGATAGTTCAAAGCCATGTTTTGCAGTACTGGAATTACTAAAAGAAATAGTTATAGGGACAACCTCGCTCAAGGCATAATTATCCGGTGCAGAAATAGAAACTGTTGCTTTCCCTGAATTCAGCTCAAAAGAATTATGACATCCTGTATCCTTGCATGTCTTAAAATTATCGGCCGGAGAACCTGTGCGACCGTTTGGAGGACCAGCCGAAAATGCAAATATCGTACTTACACAGATACCCATTATCCATAGCACAAATACACAATAGAAAAAACTCCTAAGATAGTTTTTCATGAATCACATCTCCGTCAATACTCCATGTAGGAGTAAAAACAGATTATGAATCACAAGGGGGCTGATTTTTAACACTGTTCCTCCTGACGCACCACTTCTTTTCTTCTTTTATTCCTCAACGTAAACAATGTAATTTCCGGCCGTGCAAAAAATCTCACCGGGAGGCCGGAAACCCCAATACCTTTATTTACATACATGGTCGTATTTCTCTCATGAAACAGCCCTGCCGCATAGCGTACGCCGAATTTAGAGTATACAATGAGAGGTCCATACAGAGGCAAACTCACCTGCCCACCATGGGTGTGGCCTACCATCACAAAATCAACATCTGTAGTCTTTGTCATCTCAATTATATCCGGATTGTGGGCTAATAAAAGCTTGGGCTTATCATCTGTACCTTTTAAAGCTCTGCCTAAATCCGACCACCCTTTCCACAAATCGTCCACCCCGGCGACAAAAAGATGATCTCTTTTTCTAAAGAGAGGGACATGCTCATTAATTAATACACGGATACCTGCTTTGGACAATGCACTGAAAGTATCGCCCTTATTATCATGGTTCCCCAACACGGCAAAGACCCCTTCCTTCGCCTTGAGTTCTGATAATTCCTCTGCAACAGGCAAAAGAAACGCATCGGAACGATAAATATAGTCTCCTGTTAATACAATAATATCCGGGCATAAAGCATTTACCTTCCGAACGCATTTGCGCACAAATTCACGGGGAACATATTTGCAATGATGAATGTCCGATAATTGGGCTATTGTCATCCCCTCAAACCGTTTCGGCAGGGCATTAATTTTTACAGGGACGTAGTTTGTTTCAACCCAGCGCGGTTCGAGTAACCGGCTATAACCCCCTATGGATGCAATCCCAATTCCGCATCCAAAAGCACCTCGTATGAACATTCGCCTTGAAATCATTCTTCCCCGCTGATTAAATCTTTTGTGTATCCCCGGCAGCAACAAACATCATCGTTTAAGAGCACACGGCGATATGCAATCCATACAGACACCCTCTTCCCATTCATCTCTGACAAATTCCATCCACTCCTCCGGAGAATTACGGCATGACAAACATATTCCAAGATCGCAAAGCCCTTCGGCTGTATTGTCTGAATCCTTTATTGCTGCACCACAACATGCACATTGCCACGTAATCATGTCGCTGCTTATATGACCACCAACGTCACACATTAGACACCCCTTTTCCCATGAAACCTCATTTCTTCTCTATCCGCTCATCCACAAAATATTGTAATACATCCGTCTCGGTAATCAAACCAATCAACTTATTCTTGTCTCTTACTACGGGCAGCCCACCCACCTTCTTATCAATCATAATCTGGGCAGCTTCCTCAATCGTTGCATCAGGGGCAATGGTAATTACATTTTTCGTCATTACCTCTGAGACCTTAATGGAATCCAGAAATTCCTTATTTTCTTTCCAGTTCGTCAGGATGGACGTCAGTGACGCACGATAAAGATCCCTTTGTGTCAGTATGCCAACAACATTTTCTCCTTTCACAACGGGCAAATGCCGTATCCTCCCCAAATACATGATATCATTTGCAAAACCGAGCTTTGAATCAGCATTCAAGGTTATCAGCTGTGTCTTCATTACATCTTTTACGAACATCTTTTTCCTCCATTTCTATGGCATTTTTAAGTCTCGTTTCCCACTCGGATCCATAATGATTTTGTAGATTTCGCTGTATCTTTTCCTCCCATTGATGATACGCCTGTCTAATCGTCGCAATTGGCTGATGTTGTTCCGATGAATACAAGATATTTTGTGTCCGTTTGGGTATCGGAACCAGGATGTAGTCTAATTCCTCCGTCTCCACAGATAGCGTTGCAAGGTGAACATCCTTAGTTTTTAACAGTGCCTCTCTTGCAACAAGAGATCCTTCATGAACAAACACACTACGGATTACCTCTTCGCTATCCCGAATTGCATAAAAGGCATTCCATTCCCTCTTGTATATAAGTTGCTTATATGCACCGGGAGCAGTATATTCATTAAATATACACGGCCCGCAGATCCTCTCATACAACGACTCGCCTGCCTTATCCGGGTATCCCATGCATTGTCTCGGACGAGATTTGTAAATACTGCAACGCAAGTCCATTTCCAGACTGGCGTCCGTAGAGCTTTTGGAAATCGCAAAATCCAGAAACTTGCAAGAGTCATACAATTCGTTTTTGTGTCCTTCGCTGGTCACCAATAACTTGACGTGGGAATAACCCGTTCCACTCTTCCACAGAGATTTAAACAACCCAATATGCCTGTTATTCTGTGGAATGACGCAGGTAAAACAACACATTCCATCCGAACATTCACTTTCTGCAAAGGTTATACTGCCGTGATTTTTATGTGCCTGGTAAATGGTATCCATAGAGTTCTATACCGTTATGCGAGTTACCTTTTCAGCAATTAATTCGCTTACAACCTTATATCCCTCACTCTCTTCAGCGTAATTCGGGATCCTTTTAACAATCGTTCTCGCACAATCCTGGAGGTCTATGGGGTTAATGACACCATTAATATTGGTAATTAAGACCCTGCCAAGCTGTTGTGAATAGGCGCCAACGAAGTCGTAAATCCCGCCAATAATCGTCAGCTTGTTTTCTTTTACCCTGTCTCCATAAAATTTTAATGCCTTTTCTATCTGATAGTCCACGTTCGTTTGACTCAGATAGGCCAGCTCCTTCATTTCATTTTGAATCTTTCTTAAATCAGGTATACCTCTTTCAATGGGAATAGTCAAAGGAAGCATTTCAGCCTTTATCTCCCGGCTCAGAGATGAATAATCCGTCTTCATGAGTTTATCAAAAGACTTTACCAGATTAACAATCTCTTTAGACTGCGTGATACAGGCGTGGGTGGCAAATTTTACCGCCCCACAGTCGGTATGTCCGAGGACAAGCATGACAGGGGTATTAAGCACAAAGAGCGAATATTCGATGGAACCCCTATTTACCGCAAACTGGTTACCGGCATTTCGAATAATAAAAACCTTGTTAAATATATCTCTTCCCAGGATTTCACCCTGAACCCGGGAATCGGCACACGTAAGGAGGGTAATGTACGGATTCTGGTGTGTGGCATACGTTAAAAACTTTGTTGCTTCAGTATTCTTTACAAATGCCTCATTGTGTACGAGCAGGTGCCGAAAAATATTTCCAACTTCCATATACCCTCCTTAACAAAATTAAAATTTTTATATATATTAAATTTTATACATTTTAAACAGGATAAAACCTTACTCTTTTCCCTTTAGTAAACTATTCTTAATAACGGTATCTGAAGTTTAAAGAACGTATAACTTTAATATATATTTTTTAATTCTGTTATGTTGCCTCGAAATATTTTTTATGTTCCCATTCGGTTACCTGTATCCTGTACTCATCCCATTCAGCCATTTTTGCGTGGATATACACGTGGTAAGTGTGTGAACCTAGTGCAGTTTCCATCAATTTATTTTTCTTTAACTCATCTATTGCCTCGCCTAACGAACCAGGGAGGGTAGCTATATTCCGATATGCCAATTCATCCTTATTAAACTCATAGACATTTTCTTCGACAGGATTGGGAGGTGCAACGCCTCTTTTAATGCCATCAAGCCCTGCTTCCAGCATCACTGCAAGGGCAAGGTATGGGTTATTACTGGGGTCAGGGCATCTCAATTCCGCCCGCGTTGCCTGTTCCCTGCCATGAGAAAACCTTGGAATTCGTATCAGGGCGGAACGATTCTTTTGCCCCCAGCAGATATACACCGGCGCTTCATACCCTGGCACCAATCTTTTATAGGAATTCACGGTCGGAGACAGGACGGCGCTCATCGCACGGACATGCTGCAATTGTCCCGCAACAAAATGTTTTGCTAACTTACTGAGTTTATACTCATCCTTTTCGTCGAAGAATATATTCTTTCGTGTCTTAACATCGAAAAAACTTTGATGACAATGCATTCCACTGCCACATACTCCGAAGATGGGTTTCGGCATAAAAGTGGCATATAAATCGTGTTGATGCGCAATAGACTTTACTACCTGTTTAAAAGTCAAGGCATTTTCTGCCGTCTTCAATGCCTCGGCATATTTGAAATCAATCTCATGCTGGCCGGGAGCCACTTCATGGTGACTCATTTCGACACTAAGACCCATCTTCTCCAGGGTAAAAATAATATCTCTTCTCACATTCCCGGCAAGGTCTCTCGGTGAAAAGTCAAAATAACTCCCCACATCGTGCGGCGTAGGCTCCACTTGTCCATCGTTCTTGGGTTTAAACAAGAAAAATTCCAATTCCGGTCCCACATTATATTCAAAGTTCATATCCCGCGCATTTTTGATCGCCCTTTTCAGGATATAGCGGGGGTCTCCCTCGAAGGGAGAACCATCGGGCATGTAGACGTCACAAAAAAATCTGGCGGTTATTTCTTCTGTCTCCCAGGGCAGTAAGGCATACGTACTTGTATCAGGCTTGAGATACATATCGCTCTCGCAAATTCTTGTGAAACCCTCAATTGAAGAACCATCAAACCATATCCCCTTCTCTATGGACTCCGAAAATCTCTCTATAGGTATCGTAACAGCTTTGATATTCCCGTTTATATCAGTAAATTGCAACTGAACAAGTTTTACGTTGTCTTCTTTTACACGATTGATAATTGCCAAATCTACATGCTCACTGGTCATGGAAATTTTACCTTTCTATAACATTCCGGGAGACAGAAAACCTGGTGTAGTTTGCCGTACTTTGGCTGAAACAAACACTGACTGTTCATCCACAAAAAGAACAATTTTAATCATATTGTTACCAAAAAACAAGTAATTTATAACCAGGCCAGGATATGGTACTGTCTGACACGATAAATACGCCACGACTGTTGGCCATTTATTATAAGGCCAGCGGCGAGGTGATCCGGAATATGCTCAAGAAAATTGATGCCACCATCACGAACCACGAAGTTATCCCGGTCGGAAAAGCGACAATCACAAAAAACCCTTACTATGAATCTCCCCGCAAGCCCCAAAGGTGCCGATGAAAACCTGGCCGTCGCCCTCCCCGTCGTCCACCATGCCGTTAGCCTTATCAATGTACCGTCACTAAATGTGCAAAAGATTGAGAAAAACATGCATGATCAAAAATACTTTTCACAAAGCCTACCAACTGATTTCCACTAACTTCTTGAGTGCGTTTTTCGCATTACCAGAGTCGATGGATTGTGCAGCGATTTTTAACCCTTCCTGAAAATCTTTTGCCAGTCCCCCGGCAATGATTGCGGCCGCGGCGTTTAAAAGCGTCACATCTCTTTTCGGACCATGGGCGCCATCCAGTATCTCTCTGATTGCCATAGCGCTTTCGTCGGGGGTATTTACCGTCAAATCAGAAAGCTTTGCCTTTTTTATACCAAAATCTTCCGGATTTAAATAATAACTTTTTATGGTATTCCCAACGAGTTCACAAACTTTGGTTTTGTTTGTTACGGTGATCTCATCCAAACCGTCCAACCCATGCACAACAAAGGCATGTTGATCTCCAAGCATCTTCAATGCCTCTGCCATGACAATGGTCATGTGTTCACTATACACACCGAGGATACGATGGGTTGCCCCGGCAGGGTTTGCCAAGGGGCCGATGATGTTAAATATGGTACGAATTCCAATTTCTTTTCGGGGGCCGATGGCGTATTTCATTGCCTGATGCAACAGAGGGGCAAAGAGAAATCCGATATTGGCCATGGTAATACATTTTTCTACAATTTTAACATCTGCTTCAATATTGACGCCTAGCTGTTTCAGCACATCTGCACTTCCGCACCGGCTGGAGGATGCTTTATTGCCGTGCTTTGCTACCTTCAGACCGGCGCCTGCAGCGACAAAGGCAGCCGCGCTAGAGATGTTGAATGTGTTTTTTGCATCTCCCCCGGTTCCGCAGGTGTCGACGACAATACCGTCCCCTGCTTTTATTTTGATGGCCTTTTTTCTCATGGCAATGGTGCATCCGGCAATTTCTTCAACAGTTTCTCCTTTCATGCGCAGGGCTGTAATAAAAGAGGCAATCTGCGCATCAGTGGCATTTCCTTCCATTATTTGCGTCATAACAGCCCGGCTATCTTCCAGGCTTAGATTCTGACGATTTACGAGCTTGGATATGGTTTCTTTTATACACATACATTATTTGAATTGGAGTTTTTTTACTTGACGTAGAGTACAACATGAATTACAATCAGGGACTAAAATTTTTATAAATGACAATTTACAGAAAGGATTCATGAACGATTTATGGCGAAAATACAAATAACATCGGATGAAAATATAAGAGAGGCATTAAGAAGATTTAAGAAAATGTGTGACAAAGAAGGAATCATTAATCAATCTAAACGTATAGCCTATTTCGAAAAACCTTCCGAAAGGAGACGCCGTGAGGAAAGCCGGAGGATCAAGAATATTAAAAGGGCTCAAAAATTAGGCATCTCAGGTTTGGCAGGTCCTATGCGCTCCCAAAAGAATACATATTCTAAATATTCACCATTTTAGGCATTGGATTTCCATGGTAATTTTCGGGCATCGCCCCACAAGAGTTCCAAATCGTAAAAGTGACGTACATCTTTGTCAAAAAGATGTACTACCACATCTCCATAGTCCATGAGTATCCATCGGGCTTCCGGGTATCCCTCAATCCCTATCCAATGGATGCCATACTCGTGCAGTTTCAATTCTATATCGTTTGCAATGCTTTGCAATTGCCGCTTATTAAAGCCGCTGCAAATAACAAAGAAATCCGTAACAAAGATTACCTTGTGCACGTCAAAGACGAGGATATCTTCTGCCTTTTTATTGTCGGCAATTCTAGCGCAGAGGATTGCGATCTCTTTTGAGTCTAACGTTTCTGTTTCTCCTGAATAACATTCTACCGTTGTCGTGTGTCAAAACTTTCACCAAAATCGGCATCATATTGTGCAGCGGGTTTGATTTCTGACAGACTGCTTCCACAATAGTAACAAAATCTTGCATACCGGGGATTCACATCGAGACAATTTTCACACCTGTGGTACAAAAGCGTGCCGCAGAGGATACAGAAATTTGCCCCTTTTACATGATTGTCGTATTGACAGTTTGTATTAGGGCACATTCTGTCATCCCTTTCAGTTATATTACCGGACATAACTACCTCCCATGTGTAAGGGTATTTTCAAAACTTAACCGCAGTCACGAATGTGGGGGCGAACCGTCGTTCGCCCCCACAATTTTCCAATGATTTGTCTCATCTTTTTTCTAGTGAAGGTGCAGAAGGGCGCCTATTTTGGGCGAATATTTAATAATAATTCCGGCGAATACAACGGACACGATGGACATAAGTTTCAGTAAGATATTCAAAGACGGACCAGAAGTGTCTTTGAAGGGGTCTCCTACCGTATCACCCACGACAGCCGCCTTGTGTGCAGGAGAACCCTTTCCGCCGAATGCTCCGCCTTCAATATACTTTTTCGCGTTATCCCATGCCCCGCCTGCATTTGCCATAAAGACCGCCAGCAAGAATCCTACCGTTAAACTTCCCGCCAAAAGGCCTACTACGCCTGGCACACCCAATATTAAACCGGTTATAACAGGCACCGTTAAGGCCAGAAGTGAAGGCACAAACATCTCCCGTTGTGCCCCCCTCGTGCTGATCGCCACACACGCAGCGTAATCGGGTTTTCCCGTCCCGTCCATAATCCCTGCAATTTCCCTGAATTGCCTTCTCACTTCTTCTACCATACTTCCGGCAGCACGGCCTACGGCCTTCATTGTCATAGCGCTGAAGACAAATGCAGACAGACCGCCGATGAACAGGCCTATCAGCACCTTTGGATTAATCAGGGTAATATCCAGGTAATCCATGAGATCGGACAATTTTGCCTGGGCCATATCCATAGAGGTGCCGGCAATTTGAATGACGGTGACCCCCGATCTCTCTAATCCTACTTTTATTTGTTCGACAAAGGAGGCAATCAGCGCCATGGCTGTGAGAGCTGCAGAACCGATGGCAAAACCCTTTCCCGTTGCAGCCGTTGTATTCCCCAATGCATCGAGTGCATCAGTTCTTTCCCTGACATGCGGGTCAAGACCGCTCATTTCCGCATTTCCGCCGGCATTGTCCGCAATAGGCCCATAGGCGTCCGTCGCCAGGGTTAATCCCAGTGTGGAAAGCATACCAACTGCCGCAATGGCGATCCCGTAAAGACCGAGCGAAATGTTTGAGAAACCACCCGCAAAGGCATAGCTTAATAGGATTGCAGCAGAAATGGTGATGACCGGTATAATCGTGGACATCATTCCCGTGGCAATGCCATCGATGATCACTGTAGCAGGCCCCGTCCTTGACTGTCCGGCAATACCTTTGGTCGGCGAGTAATTGGAAGAGGTGAAGTATTCCGTGCCCTTACCGATAATAACCCCCGCTATCAATCCTGTTACAATAGAACCCCAGATGCCAAAATTTTGCGGCAGCATATACTTGATGATTACCGCTGACAAGATCAGGATCAGGATTGAACTGAGGTTGATCCCCTTTCCCAACGCCTTCAGGAGTTCTTTCTGTGATGCCTCTTCTTTTGTCTTAACCGCGTAAATTCCTATAATGGAAAGGAAGATGCCTAATCCCGCCAAAATCATAGGCATAACCATTCCGGCAATACCCAGTCCGGCAGTTACACCCAGTGCCGCGCAGGCAAGCATAGAATTATAATACGATTCATACAAGTCTGCGCCCATACCCGCTACGTCACCAACGTTGTCCCCGACGTTATCTGCGATCGTAGCAGGATTTCGCGGATCGTCTTCAGGAATACCTGCCTCAACCTTACCCACCAAATCAGCCCCTACGTCTGCGGCCTTTGTAAAAATTCCACCGCCAACCCTTGCAAACAGTGCCTGGGAACTAGCGCCAATGCCGAAACACGGCAGCATCATAGCCATATCAAGCAACGAAATATCGGTAAATTTACGGAACACGAAAAACCATATGGAAATGTCCAAAAGTCCCATACCAACCACGATCAGCCCCATAACTGCGCCACTCCTGAATGCGACTTGCAATCCCTGGTTCAGGGATTTCCTTGCGCCCTCGGCGGTTCTCGAACTGGCGCTGGTGGCCGTCTTCATTCCCAGAAAACCGGCAAGACCCGACAGGAAACCGCTGGTCAGGAATGCAAAGGGAACCACCTTGGACTGGGTATGCAATCCAAAGGAGATCAAAAGGAGCACAAGAAAAGCGCCGATAAAGAATATACTTACCACTTTGTATTGTTGTTTCAAATATGCGTAAGCGCCTTCACGGACGTGACCGGCAATCGATTTCATCTTGTCGTTGCCATCGGGCGCCTTCATGACTTCTTTGTAAAACCTTCGCGCATAAAAAAGAGCGAACAGCGCGCCAATCGGGGCAATCCACCATAATCTGGGTATGGTGTGTGACGTATCCTCAGGCGCCTTATGCACCGGAGCCTCCAATTCAAATAAAGGTCTTTCTTTTTGAGTGGATTCTCCGAGTTCAAAGACGGGCTTTTCCCCACCCGTCTTTGGCGCAGTCTGCGCCTGGACATCGTGAGAAAATAATCCAGACCTTGACACCCCAAAGATCAGGATCGTTAGCATCAAAAGTATCATCACGACGCTAACGCGACTATATTTTAAAAAAGGTTTCCATTTAGGCAAGAAACTATCCATCGACGTAAATCATTCTCCTTTCTGTTTTTTAACAATGTCGGTCATTTATCAAATAGTACACGTAACTCACTACCACTTATCTTTCTTCGATATACCTTGTAAAAATTCCCTTTTCTTTTCCAGCATACTGATAAATTCATTGATACGAGTCAAGGTATCCTCTGGATGACTCATACGATACATCTCCCATTCATGCATTGCAGACTCCGTATAGTGAAGCGCCTTGTCAAAATTTCCTTCTTTTTCGGCGCACAATGCAGCGTGCGATAATGCATGACAAATGGTTCTTTCTATAGCTAAAATATTATGTAACTTTGGGGCATTCAGAAGAGATCGCCTTAACCAATACAGCGATGCCTCGTAATTATCTTCTCCATCGTCTTTCTTTAATTGTTCCCGAAAATACGTAGCATATTTAAAAAACCGCTGATCAAATAAATGCAGATACATATACCCCAACTCAAAGAAGAGGTCGCCGCTATAAAGGTTTTTCGCAGCCCCTTTCTTCGCAAAATGTAATCCGGTACGTATCCATTTCCACTTGTTTTGTGGGGCGTCCCACTCATAGGCAATATTATACGCCATATTCCATGCCTGAAAAATCCAGACCGCAGGGAAGTCAGGCTGCAATTTAGCGATAAGATTGTTTATGGTTAATAATTCATAATATCTTTTTTCTTCGTGTCGGGTAAGCGCCCTTGCCCAGAGAAAATCTACGGCAATTCCCCGAAAACCTCCCAGGAGAAGCAATGGAATGTTTTCTGTCGGGTCATAGCGAAATACGCCGGTTACCGTTGAATTTCGCGTAGAAGCAATCCACGTATTGATAAAAAAAGTACCGCACAATAATAGCAATAAAAAAAGGATCCTCTTGCGACGTCCCAATGTTTAGAAAAACTCTCTTCTTTTAAATATGATAGCGGATATACAGAGGCAAATACCTGCATAAATGGCGGTATACCCGAAAGAAACTCCAACGGTTTCCCAAGGGATATGTATACCTTTTAAGAGAAATTTCAAACTGTCAAACCTTTTAAAATCCGGCAAAACAAAGGAGATCCATTCCAGCGGCTTTTTCAGAAGATACTCCAGACAGACCAGGAGAATATTGGGTTTTTTCAGCACAGCCGGCACAACATGTTCATGCAGGTCGTGACGATGCATGAGCAAGGAAAAATCCTTGATAAATTCCAATATGTGTCCACATAAGAAAACAACGAAAGCAGATGCAATGCTTACGGGTGCTGACAGATAGGTAGATCCCATTACCGCAATGATGACTATCAGCAGAAATTTCAAAAAGGTTAGAACAACAGCCTTTACATAATTCGATACAAAACCTTTGCGCGGCGCGAATACCTTAACATCTTCCTGTGTCACGCCGATATAATCCGTCATATGGACGGGGAAAACGGTAATATGTATAGAGCCATTTCCATGGATATCATCAGGGGTGATCCTTACCATGAATGGTTTATCTGCCTTTGCTGATAAAACTTCGCTCCTCCGCTGGCCTGAAATAGCATCCTCTATCCCCACAACCAATGAGATCGTGTCGATAAACCCCTGACTGCTCTCCATCCTCAGGTTAAATTCGACTTCAAGGGGAGGTTTGTTCCCGGGATTTTTTTGAAGATTGGAAAAACTCCATTGCGCAACCCCGCCCCTTCCCCCCTCAATCCATGCAATTCCCTGGCGGGCATGGTGCAATTTACCCTGAATAGAAAACTGTGATGCCTGAAACTCTGTCCTCGCCCTTAATATACCTCTGTATTCCTCCGGCAAACTTGTTGCAATCCGTTGAATGGAGGCTACGTTTAACAGACTCAGAATTCCTAACAAAAGGGCTGATAACAGGGCGAAACCGAGTATTTTGCCCACAATAATTTTCAGTCTCGATATAGGTTTCGATAAAATACCGTAGATCGTCCTGTCTTCTATCTCATAAGGCAATGAGGTGGCGGAGAGAAAAATAACTCCTATGATACACAAAAGCACTACTACCTGAAAAAACACGACCATCATCATTTTCACCCGGGCATCAGGTTCGTCTGTCGTTGGGATAACAGGTAAAATCAGCATGATGAGGATGCCGAGTCCAATCAGGACATGAATTACCTTTTTTCGAAGCGCTTCCCGAAAGGTATGGCTGGCAATGGTCAGTATCATGGTAAACGAGAGAAATAATCGTCTGTTAGCGATGCTGAATGATATTTACAAATAACTCTTCCAGGGTGGAGGAAGGATGATTGATGGATACCACATCGCCATTTCTGCTCTTAATAAAGGCCTCCACTGCCTGAATGTCGTTGCCGGAAAGATTCTTTACCATAAATTCTACGACGTCTTTTTGGGAAAGTAATTCACTAACGCTCCCCGTTACCTGTAAGACACCCCTGTTAAGGATGGCAATCCGGTCGCAAATATCCTGCACATCGGCCAACAAGTGCGAGCTGAGGACAACGGTCTTTCCCTGTCTTTTAAACTCCAGGATAAGGCCCTTCATCTCACGACTGCCGATGGGATCCAGACCACTTGTCGGCTCATCCAGTATTACCAGTTCCGGGTCATTGATAATAGCCTGCGCCAGTCCAATCCTCCGTAGCATCCCTTTTGAATATTGGCTTAAAGGGCGTTTGCGCACGTGAGCCAGCCCCACGTCATGGATTAAGGTATCGATCCGCCTTTTTCTTTCTTTTTTGGGAATATCAAAGAGCTTTGCATAAAAATCCAGGATTTCTTCTGCATTGAGGAATTTATATAAATACGATTCCTCAGGTAAAAAGCCTATTTTATTTTTAACCTTTAAGTCGCCTGAAGGATATCCCAGCAGCCAGGACTTGCCGCCGGTGGGAAACAAGAGGCCAAGGAGTAATTTTACGGTAGTTGTCTTACCTGAACCATTAGGACCAAGTAATCCGAATATCTCTCCCCGCTCGATAGTTAAATTAAGATTTGTTAAAGCCGGGGCAGTTTTCCGCCTCCAGAAATCCCTGTAAACCTTTGTGAGTCCTTCCGTTCTAACTGCGTAACTATCCAAAATATTTTAAACTTTCCCCTTTAATAAAAGAGCTTCTATTTATTAAAAGTATGGAATAAATTTTTAACAATGTAATCAAAATTATTGGATAAGTCAAATATTATTTGGGGATTAAAACTTGATGAAGGAATTTCAAATCTGAATAAAAAATTCTTATATTCTTCTGATTGTGGATGATTCTCCTTTTCAGGGATGTGTTGGGTCGCTCATCCCTCCCACCATTTTTTCGCGAACCCAACCCCATTTTTCTTCGATCATGGAACTACCGGGCCTACCGTAGATTGCCTCCTCCAGGAATGTTTTTGGAGAAAGCTTAGACGATGTCGGCTTGAGTTCACGATGTTATGATATAAACCCACTATCTCTTATTTTCTACAGGCTTTAAACCCATCCAATCGGGGCATAATAAAAGGTGCCACAAAAAAAGCTTGCCGTATATCGATAGCCGGTAACGGAGTTTTTTATTTTGAAATAATACGAATAAATTAGCATTGGAGTTTGCGGTTAAATTTAAAATAATCTTTAACAGATATAATATCCTGAGCATGATGTACGAAAAGGTGGATCTGTTTTTTTTAAAAAAGATATAGAGCGAACGGCAATATTCTACCTGCGATTGCCATGGCGCCATCTTCTTACTCTGCCCACCCAGATGAACAACTCTGGCATCAGGGACATGATATACCTTCCAACCCGCCTTCTGCATACGATAGCACCAATCGGTTTCTTCGAGAAAGAAGAAATAATCTTCATCTAATTTCCCGACATGCCTTACCGCCTCATTTCTTACCATGATACATGCCCCAATAACGGACTCGACTTCTACTGGGTGCATGATTGATTGTTTTTTACTCGGATAACGAGAGGGAAAGAACCATCGTAATAAGCTTTTATTGAAAAGTTCCGTTGCCAGGGTGGGATGATTATCATAACTATGTTGCCTCGTACCATCTGGTTTTTGCAGTTGCGCCCCAACAATCCCAGCGTCTTTCTGTTGTTCCATGAATGAATGCATTATTTGTATAGCATCTTTACGGAGGATAGTATCGGTGTTCAGTAGTACGCTATAGAGTGCCGTATTTTCCTCAAGGGCTTGATTCACGGCCACGGCAAAACCTCTGTTTTCCCGGTTTTCAATAACGTGCACCTGTGGAAATTGCTGATGTACAGCCTTCACACTGTCATCCCTGGAACCATTATCGATTACGTGTATGCGATAACTGAGGCCGGTAACGGTTGTATAAATGGATCTTATGCAGTCGAGTAATAACTCCCTGGTATTCCAGTTTACAATGATAAAGTTCAAATCGGTCATTTATATGATAATTTACAAAACTTTTTGGACTGATACTATACGATAAAAAACAGGCAAATAGCGTTAGCATTATAAAAATGCGCGGTTACCATAACCTGAAATA
Organism: Candidatus Brocadia sp.; assembly: GCA_013360945.1. Taxonomy (GTDB): domain Bacteria; phylum Planctomycetota; class Brocadiia; order Brocadiales; family Brocadiaceae; genus Brocadia. The sequence continues at coordinate 14,643 of JABWAQ010000016.1, read as the reverse complement.
GTATCTTATTGACCTCAAATTTAGCGGATCATATTTCAAAGACAGACGGAAATTTTCATTTGCCAGACTTTTATTCCCTATTCTCAAATAATGCCGGCCGGCCTTTGCATAATGTGAAGCCAGTCGTCTTTTATAGAGTTTCACATTCATGCCATTTCCCTTGTCTTTAAACGCATTATAGGTCTTATCGATAACCAGCTTTTGATATCTTAAGACATTATTCCTGTTCTTACTCACAGAACGTGGATTATGCCTATATTTGACAAGCGTTTTATTAATCCCTGCGACCTTGAAATAAAAGGCAATTCGCAACCACATGTCCCAGTCCTGGCAATTGAAAAGTTGTTCGTCAAATAAGCCTGTCGTTTCAAATACTTCCTTTCGCGCCACTACAGATGAGGAAATTACAAAGTTCTGTTGAGAAAATAATTGAATGAAGATATTTCCGGATGGCAATCGTTTCAGCGGACCACCACTAAGCACATGTCCCTTTTCATCGATATTCATATGTTGTGAATATACCATGCCGACATCCGGATGGCCGTTGAAACATTCCATATCAGTCTGTAATTTTTCCGGCAGCCAGAGGTCGTCTGCATCAATAAAGGCTATATATTTGCCCTGGGCAGATCGGATACCGGTGTTTCTTGCAATTGGGAGTCCCTTGTTTTGTTCTAATTTAATGTACTTTATTCTTTGCATAAATGGATTTAAAACTTCGTTTGTATTGTCTGTAGACCCATCATCTATGACGATAATCTCATAAGAATGATACGTTTGTAACAAGATCGACCCAATGGATTCCGGTAAAAAGTTGGCACAGTTATACGTAGGTAATACGACACTTACAAGAGGTGAACTGTTAGTCATGATGTGAAATGCCTTTGATGACGTTAATGAATTTTGGGATGTTTGCCTTTAGTGAATAAGAAGATTCCACGGTTTTCTTCCCTTCCAGTCCCATACACTCCCGAAGATCCTTGTCCTTTATAAGAGTATCGATCTTTTCGATCCACTCCTGTATGGATGCTGCAAATAAGCCGTTCACCCCTTCTTGTATTATTTCATTATGAACGCCTACAGGAGAACAGACAACAGGAATTCCCACAGAGAGATATTGAAGTAATTTGGTGGCACACTTTCCTTTTGTCCACTCATGATCCGGCAGAGGCGCAAGGCCGATATCAACATCCTGTAACTCTGAATTTTCTTCCTCCAGCGCCCACATTTTTTTTATAACCGGCATCTTGCCGCAATCAAAAAAATCGCTGCAAACAATCTTTAGCCCCAAAGATGCATGTTGGCCTGCTAAATGATCAAAGGCTGGCGTTAACTCCTTCAAAAATGGGAGTGAAGACTTGCTTCCTATCCACCCAATCGTAATGCGCTCCTTATCACTGCGATAATCTTTCATGGTATACCTGCCGGTATCGATTGCCGTTGGTATGACGATTATGTTTTTATTATAAGGTATGGCTTGTGATTTCAAGTATTGATTCCCGGCTATAACCTGATCACTATACCTTACCATTCTGGCAAACGTCCTTCGCCTCTTAAAAGACCGGCCACCGCCATCTACCGGGCTTTTAAACATAACGGCATCATCGAAGTCATAGATAATCTTGATGCGTCGCCTTTTAAGATACCAGAGTTGCCAATGCCAGAGCCGTTTCTTTTGGACAAAGACCGTATGATAATCTTTTAGCTCTGAAAATAGTTTCATCCACTTGAAAAAGGAATCCGGGAAGAGCGCAACCTTTGCCGTTATGTGTGATTCTTTAAGATAAGGAATGTACTGTAGTACCCGGTATCTGCTCGCAGGGTGATTCCATTCTTGTATAAGAAAATAAACTTTTTCCATTTTTGATTATTATTTATCAGATGCTAATATGCAAAATCCGGGTAGCCGGTGCTTTTGGATTCCATACATGCCTCCGCTGTATGCTTAATTGCACGATTGCCTGCACTATTCGTTTGTTTTTTCCATCAAGGTTTTTTGTACCTGTGTATATTCGATAAAATCTCAATCTGTCGGTGTACGTTATACAATTGGGTATAGATGCATTTAATTGGGATAGATTTTTAATCCTTTTTTCGCGTGTTATTTTCTTGTTAAAAGACACACGGTCAAGATCCAAATAAAAAAACGCCCAGGTGTCCTGTAATTCCCTCACCAAGATATTATTTGCCTTTAAATCCCTGTGATAGACGACTGAATCGTGTAATTGTCTGAAGGATAAAGCTAAACAGGTGATAAATCTGCGTCTCTTTCCGGCGGTGGCTTTATGATAAGGGTCACGAAACGCTTTACTGACATAGTTGTTGCACGGCAGGCAGGCAGCAACATCTTCCATAAGAATAAAACTCTTTTTCAGTATGCCTGCCCTTCTTTCCTCAAATAGTGCGATGGGTTTCGGAGTCAGAAAGTGCGCCGCCATTAAACCATGTGCGGCAAGCCATGCCCTTCGCGCCGGCGAACTGAGGAAGGAATACAAAAACCTCTTCAAGGCAGATGGATACCGGTATTCTTTGATACATACACTTTTCGTGTTTTCGTGAGACACAGGGGTACGGGTGATACCTGTCTTAGAGGATGTTTTTATGATCGTACCGGGCCGTTCTGTAAAAGAGCGCATATGTCTATTGATGAGGTCAGTCAACGTGTCAACATCCCACTCATTCCGCATATTTACCGTATAGCGTGCATGCGCTATAGCCTTAAATACGTTATTGCTTTTTAAGCATTTTTTCGTCCGGCTGCGCCAAAGTCTGTGTTTGATCCTGTACATCTCTTCCAAGACGGCTTTACTGAAAATTTTCCTGTCTCCGGCAGCTAACAGTTGACTTGCATAGTCATGTATCAATCCTGTTATCTCTTCATTCGTGCAGATATTCATGAGGGAATAGAGCAACCTGGCTAGTTCGCGAATCCTTAAAGATAACGGCGGTTTCTTTTTAAATACGGCGCGTCCCAGGTCAAGCAGATAAAACAACGTGCCCTCATTGGTATCTACCAGTATATTTTCAGCATGGAGTTCTCCGTGAAAAATACCGTGATCATGCACCGCTTTAACGTACGATATAAGATTTTTGAGGACTATATTTTTTTTTGGCAAATTTACGATCGATTGCTGGAAGGTGGTCAAGCATTCTTTTACCGTTGTGCAATTTGGTATTTCCTTAGAGATTATGTGACAATCTTTGAGCATTCCAAAGCGCTTTTTTTCTCCCACCGCAACTGGCTCTGCTGCAAGCAGGTTATTCCTGAGCAGTCTATGCCCGCAATTCCATTCCCTTTGTGCCTTTGATAGAGAAAATATTGACTTGAGGCTTTCCAGTCCATTTCTTACCGAATACCGTTTTATGTAAAAGGACCCGTGGTTCTGTGCGTATCTTATTACCTTTTTATCATATCCATTACGGATGATCTCACAATGCTTGTTTTCATCAATTGAATCAAGTATTTCGTTCAACGTATCTGCCGAGATACCCCTCACTGACCATCGAATGTCATTTCTAATATAATTTTTGACATCCATCTGCATTTAATTACGATCCAATACCTTTCGATAAATTTCGAGCGTTTTTTCAACATTTGCCTCAAAGGAATACATTTCCGCTTTTTGTCTTGCCGCAGAACCCATGTGTTCCCTTTTTTCTTTTTCGAGGAGTAATTTAATATACTGCGCCATTTCCCCTGCGTCGATGGGGTGATTAATGACGAAACCGTCTTTACCGTGCGTGACAATCTCAGACACGCCGCTGGTTTTGCTGGCAATGACGGGAAGCCCGGATGCCATTGCCTCAAGGCAGGCCGTGCCAAAGGCGTCGTATTCGCTGGGGAAGACAAAAATATCTCCTCCTGCATAGATTTCCTGGATATCTTTGCATACACCGGCAAAGATCAGCCTGGCATAAACACCTTTTTCCTCTGCGAGCCTCTGGTATTCATGAATGTTTCCTTTTCCCACGATGAGTAATTTCAGTTTTCGGGATTTGTCAATCATGGCCAGCGCATCGACAACATGTTTCAGCCCTTTTCTTTTAAACCCTGAACCAACAAACAAGAGGAGAAATTCATCAGGTGAAATGCCATATCTTGACCTTACCGCGTCTCTGTATCTTATTCGGCTTTGCGGTGTAAATGTATTGATGTCTACTCCATTGTGAATAACCTCTATGTCGTCCGGAGACAATTGGTAATGGTGTATAATTTCTTCCTTGCATTGTTTTGAGATACACGTAACCTGCTGATAGCATTTCTTTTTGAAAATAACCCTTTCTAAAAGCAGAAGGCTCAGGTGCCTGGGATTAAGACACATGGCAATCCTGCCAGGCATGGATTGCATCAAGGAATAGGTATGCACCATATAGTCCCAATGACATCCCCCTCCTACCCGATAAATATCCTGGAACAATGTCTGAGTGAATCCGTGAACGAGATCGAACTTCATCTTCGTTTTTTTAATAATCTTAGGGGCATTTACGGCAAATGTCCAGTATTTTAATGGAGACCAGAAGGTAACGGCCGGAACGTGATGAAAAATCAATCTCTTATCACGGTCATGGCTGAATCGATGCGTAAATATATGAACTTCATGTCCACGATCGAGGAGTTGTTTGGATAAGTTAAACACATAACTTTCCACCCCGCCTTTTTCCTTTACAAACTGATATACCACCAATGCAATCTTCATAACAAACGAGCGTTACCAATCTCCGTCTTGCCAGATATTTGTTAATACAACATTGATCACTCAGATGGAATTCTTATATCCAGATATGCGGAATACAATGCCTCCCGGTCATTCATCTTCCTTACCGCATCGAGAATACCGCGCACACTCATTTCCATCTTTTCAAAGTACATTAATTTACCATTGATATTCACCCGAAGGGGCCTTCCCGCGTCTGAGTACCCATCTTCCAAGTACAGACGAAGGGCTTTTATCCCATGGGTAATTAAGTAAATCTCGTTATCCCCTACTTGCGCATTGGCCTCAACTGTTGCCATCTCCGCTGATCCCTCAGTCCTTATCAGTTTGCCGGAAATATCCTTGTAAACTCCCGGGGTTTGCCCTACCAACTCTGAGAATTCCGTTATCTCAATCCAGTATGCAATCGAATATCCGGGGGACTCTGTAGAAAATTTTATTTCCTTCGGATACGGTATCCTCTTGTTAACACGAAACCAGTCAATCACCTTTCCTGCTTCCTCAGCAGGGAACCGATGTTTTAGTTCCGGCAGTTCCTTATAAATAACATTATAATGGAGTTTTTCCAGTCTGGAATCTGCATCCCTTCCCGCCTCTACCGGAATAACGGTATCCTTTGCGCCATGAATAATAAAGACGGGCACATTTTTCAAGTTTATCAGCAAAGAGGGCAGCGGACATTCACCGGCAATGGGGTTTATGGCAGCAAAAAGCCAGGGATAACGAATTCCCATATACCACACCCCGTGTCCGCCGCTTGAAAATCCCGTGAGATAAATCCTGTTGGTGTCTATGCGGTAACCCTGTTTTACCTTGTCCAGCACGGAAAGCACCAATTTTTCCGGTTCTTCTTTCCACCAAAGCCCTGATCCGTATGTGGGCGCTGCAAAGATAAATTCATCGTTATGTGCCATTGACTTCAGCCATGTTATTACCTGTTCATGCCCATTGCCGCCGACCCCATGCAATGATAGTATCATAGGCCATTCTTTTTCCGGCGTATAAGAAGATGGAATATAGATAAAGTATTCACCCTTTTTTTCACCAACAGGGGCAAACTCCCTGCGTAAACCAGGCTTTTGGGGTATGTATTCAGAGGACAGTTTTACCCATTCCTTCATGGTATTGAAATCGACCTTTAGCTCCTCCAAACTCTTTAGTATGACTTCTCTTTCTGCCTCGTTATTGCTTTTAAGATATTCCTTTACCAGCGATTTGCCATTGGATGCTCTATCCTGCCCCAGGCAAAAAGACTGAGTTAACAGGAATACAAGCGACAAGAGACCTGGCAGATATCTATATGTCATAATGGTACCTTTTGTGTGAATAAATGAAAAAGGGTTTCTCAATACCTTGAGGATATTGAAAAACCCTTAAAATAGAAACAACAACAATTCTAGCAAATAATTAAGAGGTTTGGCAAATATAAGAAGGCGCTTTTATTTTTCAAAATCGTTATGTTCCTTCTTTCCTGTGTTCTTTCTAATAAAAGAATTCAGAATAACTTCATCTATTTCTTTGCTTTACTTCCAGTCTTAGGTTTTGGGGTTGCTTTTGGCTTTGCCTTCACCATTATTTTAGCTGCAGCTTGCTCTTTTCCTGCAAGAATCTGTTCAGCCGCTTCACTGTCCGCCTCCATAATATATTTTATACCCGTTACTTCAGCTGCTTCACGAGTTAAACTTACAATATCGTCTCTTGTTAAATATTCCAATGCAAACTTTCTTGCGCCGCACATCAATTGTCGTAGTCCCTGAGATAAACGTTGATAATATGAATAAACCCCAATTGCCCCAGGGGGGACTTCCCTGCCATCAGAACCGAATAATCTTTTTGCCCTGGAGGCCAGAACAAATACTTCCTCCATAGTTTTCCCGTAAGATTCAATGGTCTTGTCGACGGCGTTGTTTTTAATTTGTTCAGCAACAAGTTTTCCGACATGTGCAGCACAGAGTGGTGGGCGCGCCATACCGACAGCCTTCACATAGGGGGCGCCAAGCGCCATGGCCTTGAAGATGTCGTCCTCAAAGGCAAAACCACCGGCCAGGATAATATCAGGGACATACTGCCCCTTCGATGCCAATTTATGCACATAGTTGTAAGTAAGAGAGGCAATATACAAGGTAGGTATCCCCCATTCATTCATCATATGCCAGGGACTCATCCCCGTTCCACCGCCAGCGCCGTCAACGGTCAATACATCTACTCCCGCAATGGAACAATAACGAACTGCCCTCGCCAGATCGGCAGGTCTATAGGCGCCTGTCTTCAGGAAAACGTACTTGGCGCCTGCTCTTCTTACTTCGTTAACCCTATTTACGAAACCCTCTTCAGTGACCATCCCCACCCTGGAATGTCTTTCAAATTCCTTAAATGCCTTCCCAAAGAGAGCGGCTACCGTATTGTCATACGGATCGGGCAGCACGATATAGCCACGATCTCTCAGGATTCTGGCCTTTTCTATGTTGTCGATCTTAACCTCTCCCCCGATATCCTTTGCGCCTTGTCCCCATTTCAATTCTACGGCTTGAACGCCTAACTTTGAGATGCCATATTCCACGACCCCCAACCGGGAATCTTCTACATTTTCCTGGAGTACTATCGTTCCATACCCGTCCTGCTGCCAATTCTGAAAGGTCTTTACTCGGTATTCAATATCAGGACAATGGGTTATCTTTCCATTTTTGAACTGAGAGTTTACATCCATGCCACCCACATTTTCACCCATGGTTAAAGCAGTGCCGGAAATTGCAGAACCGACAGCTATTCCATCCCAATGTGTTTTTGCAACTTTCGTTGAACCCAACCCCGGAATCATAATAGGCAACTTTAATTTAATCCCTTTATCTTTACCGAGCCGTGTTTCTACGTTTACATTCTCAAAGATTGCCTTGTCGCTGTCGGCTTCTATTCCTACTGCTCCAACAGCCGTACCCATGATATTTAAATGGGAAAAATCTACCGGATATTGCTTGTCTGCACCGGCCGTGATTGTTCCAAAGGGTTGTGGATACAAATTTTCCGATGCCCGAAAGGCAGATTTTCCAATCTCACATAAGCCAGGACAATCATCCACGCAAACCGAACACATTCCGCTGGCTGATGTCCTGTCGTTAGGTGTTCTATTTTTTGTACGCGTCGCTGCCGACGCATTTGGTTTAGAAAATGACATTTTTAAACCCCTTTCCGTAAATTAAATTTATCAGAGTAATTTATAGTAATTGAATATGCATTTTATTGTTTACAGCCTAAAATCCGAATATATACACATTTTTAAATTTGCTGTCAATATAATTCTCTGGAGACGCAATGTATTGTCTATAGCATATAATATGCCAGTAGATTGACGCAAGTTTTTCTATTACGAAAAATTTGTTATAACAGTGTTGTATCTTCATGGAATCACCTTTAGTTGCAATAAAAAGAATGATAATTTGTTTGTAAACAAAAAAGGGAAAATATATAATTTCACTTTGAGGTGCGAGTATCTACAATGAACATTTTGGCTGAAAATAACCTGTGATGCGGCGGTTTATCCCCGCCAAATTGTCAATGGGTAGAGTTCTGTTTTCATGCCCGGTGTCAGTTGATGGCTTAGAAGGTTAACTCAGAAAGAATATTTCCGGCAAGGTCTTTCTTCTTTGCTTTTTTCAAAAGGGGAATATACAGGGGATAATTTGGATGCGGCAAGCCGCTCCACGAATGGGGGTTAAAAAAACTGTGAAGATGCGGATAAAAACGACGCGGATAAAAACGATAACGAATGATAGTGACTTCATAAAAGAGAAGGTCGAAAAGATAAAAAAGGAAGTGGGAAAAGTTATTGTGGGTCAGGAAGAAATGATCGAGGGTATTATTATCGCACTTCTCTCAGACGGCCATATCCTCCTGGAAGGTTATCCCGGACTCGGAAAGACCGTCACGGTAAAAACCATTGCAAGGGTATTGGATGCAAAGTTCCATCGGGTACAATTTACGCCAGACCTTATCCCCGGCGATATTACAGGTTTTGAAATGTGGGATCCGGAGACGAGGAAAAGCAGGATACAAAAAGGGCCGGTATTTACCAATTTATTGCTTGCAGATGAAATTAACCGCGCACCTGCTAAGGTCCAAAGCGCCCTGCTCGAGGCGATGCAGGAAAAGCAAGTGACTATTGGCCGGGAGACCTACCCCCTGGAGAAATTATTTCTCGTATTGGCAACCCAAAATCCCATCGAGATATCAGGGACGTATTTATTGCCTGAGGCGGAAATAGACCGGTTCATGTTTAAACTCAAGGTGCATTACCCGGCGTACGGAGATGAAAGAGAAATTACCAGGAGACAGATCCGGGATGAGGAAGCTAAGATAGGTGTTGTTTTGAACACGAAAGAAGTGCTCTCTTTAAGACACACCATTGCTGAATGGATGCCTTTGCAGGAAACCTCAGCCATTGTAAAATACGTCACACGATTAGTCAGGGCAACAAGACCGGAAGCGGGGAATGGTGAGTTAAGCAACCTCGTGATGTATGGGGCATCACCACGGGCATCCATTGCCTTGACAAAGGCAGCCCGTGTATATGCCTTTATTCAGGGAGAGGATATGGTATTACCCGAACATGTTCACAAAATGGCTTACCCCGTCCTGAGACACAGGATTATCCTTACCCACGAGGCGGAATCCCAGGGCATTGATGCGGACTATATTATTGAGAAAACACTACGTCGGGTACCAATCCTGGAATAAGTTAGATGAAGAGAAGGATAAAACTCACCTTAGAACGATTAATCGGAAACCTCTTTGAGGGTGTATTTTCCAGCTATATGACTGCCCCGCATGGCCTGGAACTCGACGAGCTTCGGCAATACCAACCTGGAGACGATGGTAAATCCATCGACTGGAAGGCAACGGTAAAGACCGGCAAACTTCATGTACGCATGAAATTGGTGGATAAGCGGGTGACTATCGTCTTCCTTGTCGACAAAAGTCTGTCAGAGAGGTTTGGCTCTTTGATACGCACAAAAGAAGATATCCAATCCGCAATCCTCACCATCCTTGTTCATGCCGCATCGGAAACGGGTAACGAGGTAGGTTTTATAACATTTACCGATAAGATAGAAAATTATATTCAACCAAAAGCCGGCGAAAAAGAAGCGCTCATCAATATAAAAAATATTTTACACGAAACACCTTCGAGAAAAGGCACTGACTTAAATTGTGCATTTACTTTTTTAATCGAAAAAATTCACCAACCGGCCATGGTATTTATCCTGTCCGATTTTTTAGCGCCTTATAATTATGAGCAATCGTTGAAAACACTGTCCTATTTACACGAAGTAGTCCCTATTATCATTTCTGACAGGGTGGAAACAACCTTACCAGATGCAAAGGGATTCCTGACCACTCAGGATATCGAGACGGGTGCGCTGGAATTGCTGGACATTTCCACTGCACTGGAAGAATCTTTGCCATACCAAGTTTTATTTAAAAAATTAAATATCGATCATCTTATGCTATCTACCGATGAAGATGAGGAAATGTGGATTAAAAAAATCTCTGAATTTTTCGACAGGCGTATCAGGAGAGGGGGAAGAAGGAGACGATGAAATATATTGGCATCTGCGTATTTATCTGTGCAATTTTTTGGGGGGATAGTTTTTTCCATGCACATGCACAAGAACAAGAACAACACCAAACACAGGAACCCGCAGAAACGGGACAAGAGCTGGCACTGACAGATAAACCGCTTGAAATCTGGACATTTATTGATGATTACCGGGTAATCACCGGCAAGACCCTGCACCTGACCGTTCAGGTTATGTGGAAATTAGGAGTGACCGTTAATCTGGAAGGTGTGGACAAGGTTGATCTTTCGCCGTTTCGGGTAGAAGGTGTAACCATAGGGGAGCGCCAGATATTTGACAATGAGCACGATTATATCGTAATTACTTATGCGCTCTCCCTGCCTTCAGATAGAAAGGATGGTATTTATTCTATCCCCTCTTTTTCTCTCTCATACCGGGATGAGGTTGATAAGATGGAAGGAATGGCAAACTCCCCGCCTGTTGCAATTAAAAAGGTGCCTGTTCTCGTTGAAGGGAAGGTGGACAAGGACGTCATCACCATCGGAGACCACATCAGTTATGCCCTTACAATCAGGCACGAAAAGCATGTGAAGTTATTATGGGAAAATATTGAAAAACTGACTTTTTCCCCATTTGAGGTTTTAGAAAAGGATGTAGAAAAACTGACAGAGGGGAATATTGAAAAGACCGTAATAAACTACACCCTTTCGTTGTACGAATTGGGGGGGAAAAAAAAGACACCTGAAATCCCAGAGCTTACGATTTTATATTACGTAGAATCATCTCCGCAATCTGACAGGGGAAAAGCCGATAGCTCACACATCGAGATGAAGGAGGTTAAGACCGTTGCCATTCCCATCATCCTCAATAGCCTTCTCAAGATGGTGGACGTGCCATTGGAAGGGATCAAAGGCCCAATGCTCTATTCAAGAAAATATAGCTTTTACCATGGATATTTACCCATGGGATTAGGCGTTGTTTTGTTATTCTTTTTAGGTGTGGCAACATTACGTTCTGTTGCAAAAAAATTATCTCCGGCAGCGCCAAAACCGGTAGCTGAAACTCCTCAAATTTCCCTGGAAAGATTAAAGAATGTCTTAACATCCTCCTTCACAAACGACGACACAGCAGATCGGGAGAATATACACCGTATTAATAAGGCATTAAGGGCGTATCTCGGCACGCTCATGGGCATTTCAAACGAAATGGCACAGTCCGCCACGACGCCAGGTTTTCTGCGCTACGACACGCAGAAACAATTTTCAGAAGAAACTTCAACGGCGATTCAAACGGTATTAAAACAACTCGACGCCATTATCTTCGGAAAACATATTGGTAGAGAAGCTTTCGACAAAATGCAGCAGGGAATTGAAGAAATTATAACACGAACCAGCCACGGCTCATAAAATAATTTTATTAAGCGAAGAAAGATTTTACACGGCAATACTATAAATCTAAAATTTTGTGTTTTTTGCTTGCCCATGTCATGTTAGGTACAGATAAATGACTTTCGCCAACCCCTTACTCCTGCTGCTTCTCATCCCTTTTGGTTTATTATATTTCTTTTGGAAGGAAAGGAAGTTTCTTGGATATTCAAGTCTCCATCACGTGAGAAAACCGGCGGGGTTCAAGATGGTCGTAGCCCATCTGCCGAAACCTGTATTTTTTGGCGCGGTATTTTTTGCAATTGTAGCCGTCTCACATCCCCAGACAAGGTACCTCCAGGAGGAAACTGCCTTGCATGGGCGGGAGATCATTCTTTCCATAGATACCTCCTTTAGTATGACGGGAACGGCGATCGAGACCATCAAAAAAATCGTCGGGGATTTTATAAAAAAACGGTCGAACGACCTCTTAGGCATCACGATCTTTGGCACGGATGCTGCGCTCATTGTTATACCTACCATGGAAACTCAATTGCTGGAAAAATCTCTGGAGCGTGTACAGGCGTCCCAGGTGGGTTATCAGACAGCCATTGGAGAAGGCCTTTTTACCTCCATCGCAGCGCTGTTTGAAAGAGAAATGGGAAGTCAATTTACCGTAAAGGATTTAAGAAATAGCATTAACAAGGAATATCTCGCCGATTATGCCATCACCTTTATCAGGGAAATGGAAAAAAGAGAGATACTCAAAAATAAACTTATTATCCTGTTTACCGATGGGATATATAATATTGGCATCTCACCCGACCGCCCTTTACGCTTATTGAAAAGAATGGGGATAAAGGCATATGTCGTGGCGGTCAAGGCATCGGACGTTACCGGCGTGGACCCGGAAATTGCAGCCCAACATATTGAAGATTTAAAGGAGGGCGTTGAGTCAACAGGAGGAAGGTATTACCATGCGGAGGACTTTGAGGAGGTTGCCAGATTTTATGATGAGATCGATAAAATAGAAAAAGACAAGATTACCATAGAAACCGTTTTAAAGAAAAAAGACCTTTATCTCTATCCCACCCTTGCCAGCATCTTCCTTCTTCTGGTTGCTATCATTATAGAAAATGTCTGGATGAGAATACCCTGATCCGAACGAACCGGATGATAAAAACTATCTGTCGCCTCACACAAAGACGCCAGGACACAAAGAAATACATTAAAAAACTGAATAATGAATATTAAACAAGAAATTTCGAATTAATTTTTTTACTTCTGCATTCATTATTCCTTGTTCGATGTTCTCTTGTTAATATCATTCTTTGCGACTCCGTGACTCCGGGTGATTACTTCTTTAGCGCCCTCTTGCAATATCCTCCGCCTCAGCAGCATTGCCATAGCCCTTGCACTTCTTTCGGGAGAGGGATAGACAGGAAACTCCCGATCTTCAAATAATTGTTTGACTTTCATGGTAAATGCCCCACCCACGGTACATATAATGGTGGGCTTTCCTGATCGTTTCATCGTGTCAGAGATGAAATCAACTACCTTCTCCGTCATGCCCTGAGGCGCCATGAGGGGGATGATAATGGCGGCATCGTATTCGTCACTTTCGACCATGCAGGTATGTAAGGCGGTGTAATAGTCTTTATCGCATGCGCTTCCGGTTAAATCAACGGGATTATTTACTACGTAGAATGAAGAGAATTCTCCTTTAAGTTTCTCCTTTAGCTGCCGAGATGGGGGTGGAACATCCAGTCCATTTTCCGAGCAGTAGTCGGCCACTATGACGCCAAAACCGCCGCCATTGGTGACAATGAGCATACGGTTCCCTTTGGGCGGTTTTTGCATGGAAAGGACCTTCACACCATCAATAAACTCCTCCAGACCGTTTGCCTCGATAATGCCTGATTTCAGGAATGCGGCCTTGTATATTTCGTAGTTCCCGGCAATAGCGCCCGTATGGGATTTGGCAGCGGCGATACCGGCAGCGCCTTTTCCTACTTTGAGCGCCACGATGGGCTTTTCCTTTGAGCAAGACTTAGCCGCTTCGATAAACCTCCTCCCATGATCAACCGACTCCATGTAAATGGCAATTACCTTTGTATGAACGTCGTCTCTTAAAAACGGCAAAAGTGCAGATTCACCCACATCGATCCTGTTCCCGTAATTCACCATCTTCGCTATGCCCAAGCCCTCCTGCGTTGCCAGGTCAAGCAGGGCAATGGCAAAGGCGCCGCTTTGAGAGAGGATCGATAGTGAACCCTTTTTCGGTGTGCTCACCCTCTCCCATGACAGGAATGAAGTGGTAAAATTGGTATAATTATCTAAAACACCCAGGCAGTTAGGGCCAAGGATTCTGATATCATGTTTGATTGAAACCTGCCTGATCTCCTCTTCCATTTTCATGCCTTCAGCGCCCATTTCCCGAAATCCGGCGCTGATAATAATGGCATGGTGAATTCGTTTCTGTGCTTGTTGTTGTAATACTTCCAGCACCGATGATGCAGGGATGGCGATCACCGTCAAGGCTACTTCATTAGGGATATCCAGGATTGAGGGGAAACATCGCAGGCCAAAGATAGTCTTGTATTTCGGGTTTACCGGATATATCTTGCCTTGAAAACCCATATCAAGGAGGTTTTTCAGGATAATGCCCGGTAAGCTGCCCGGTTTCTCCGTAGCGCCCACGATGGCAACCGATGAAGGATTAAAAAAAGTTTCCATCCACGTTTGTCCTTTTGTCTTTGTTATCGCGAGGGTTATCAGTTTTTATTTTGACTATCTGTGCAATCTGCGAAATCTGTGGTTTCAACCCGTATTGTCTATTTCAAAAATCCGCAAGTACAACTAATAACAGGAGCAAAGGGATAAATCAAGGAAAAATTGGGGTCGCCCATTAGAAGGCTTTTGTCAAGCGAAAAAAAAATTCTCTCTGGCAAAAAATCGCAGATTTTTTGCTTCATCAAACGAAACACTTCTCTT